>JBGSTQ010000249.1:0-11252 GCA_041736375.1 Thiobacillaceae bacterium | reverse complement strand
AAGGGAGTGCTCTGCCACTGAGCTACATGGGCCTTGGACTTACTACCAAATAAGCCCATACAAAAACTGGAGCGGGTGAAGGGAATCGAACCCTCGTCTTAAGCTTGGAAGGCTTCAGCTCTACCATTGAGCTACACCCGCATGGGGTGGGCCGTGGTTGTAAAGCCGCCAAAGCGTCAACAACCACGCTCCTCCCGCTTCGCCCTGCTCTAACTGCAAAATCTGGTGGTGGGGGAAGGATTCGAACCTTCGAAGGCAGAGCCGTCAGATTTACAGTCTGATCCCTTTGACCGCTCGGGAACCCCACCGAACGAAAGCGCGGAATTATAGGGTTTTTCCTCGAACCCTGTCAAACATTGAATAGGAAATTCATGACGTCGCCGTCCTTGACGACATATTCCTTGCCTTCGGCGCGCATTTTTCCGGCCTCCTTGGCCCCCTGCTCGCCCTTGCAGGCGATGAAATCCTCGAAAGCGATCGTCTGGGCACGGATGAAGCCGCGCTCGAAGTCGGTGTGGATCACTCCCGCCGCCTGCGGCGCGGTATCGCCCTTGTGGATGGTCCAGGCGCGAACTTCCTTCACCCCGGCGGTGAAATAGGTCTGCAGGCCGAGCAAGTCATAGGCGGCACGAATCAAGCGATTGAGCCCGGGTTCGTCCCAGCCGAGCTCTTTCAGGTATTCCAGACGGTCCTCCGGGGACAGCTCCTGCAGTTCGGCTTCCAGCGCGGCACATACCGGCACCACCGGCGCGCCCTCCTGCTCCGCAAAGGCTTTCAGCGCGTCGAGCATGGGGTTGTCGTGAAAGCCGTCCTCGCTGACATTGGCGACATACAGCGTGGGCTTCATGGTCATCAGGCACAGCGGCCAGATCGCGGCCAGCCCCTCCGCATCCAGCCCGGCCGCGCGCGCAGGGCGACCTTCGTTCAGCGCAGCCAGCACCGGCTTCAGGGCCTCCACGATGACTTTCGCCTCCTTGTCGCCGCCGCGCGCCGCTTTTTCATAGCGGATCAACGCTTTCTCGGCACTGGCCAGGTCGGCCAGCGCCAGTTCGGTGGCAATCGTCTCCACATCCGACAGCGGGTCCACCTTGCCGGCGACGTGAATCACGTTTTCGTTGTGGAAGCAGCGCACCACGTGACAGATCGCGTCGGTTTCGCGGATATTGGCAAGAAACTGGTTGCCGAGGCCCTCGCCCTTCGAGGCGCCTGCCACCAGGCCGGCAATGTCGACGAACTCGACGATCGCCGGCACGACCTTTTGCGGATTGATGATTTCGGCCAGTTGCGCCAGACGCGGATCCGGCACCTCGACCACCCCGGTATTCGGCTCGATGGTGCAAAAGGGGTAGTTCTCCGCCGCGATGCCCGCCTGGGTCAGCGCGTTGAACAGGGTTGATTTTCCGACGTTGGGCAAGCCAACGATGCCGCATTTGAGACTCATGGTTTTTCCTGGGATGGGGGGGACGCGGGTTTGGTGTTGGCACGCTGGGTGGCGGCGTTCCACTCGCCTTTTTCGATCAGCGGCATCAGATCCACAGCGCGCTCGATGGCGGCGTCGATATCAGCCTGCTCCTCGCGGCGCGGCGGCTTCAGGACGTAGTTCACGACTTCGTTGCGATCGCCCGGATGGCCGATGCCGATGCGCAGCCGCCAGTAGTCCTGGGTGCCGAGATGCGAGGCGATGTCCTTGAGTCCGTTGTGTCCGCCCATGCCGCCGCCAAACTTGAGGCGGAGCTGGCCGGGAGGAATGTCGAGCTCGTCGTGCACCACCAGGATCTCGGCCGGCTCGATGCGATGAAAGCTCGCCAGGGCGCCGACAGCCTGGCCCGAACGATTCATGAAGGTCTGCGGCAGCAGCATCCAGATGTTTCTGGCGCTACGTCCGACGATGCCATGAAAGCGTGACTCATGCGCCAGTGACAGGTCCCAGTCCTGCGCGAGGCGCGTGCAAAACCAAAACCCGGCGTTATGCCGGGTTTCTTCGTAGTCGCGCCCCGGGTTGCCGAGGCCGACGATCAGGCGAGGCGCAGTCATACCGCACACGCCGCGCTATCCGGAAAGGACAGCGCGACGGGATCAGGCCGCGGGAGCGGCAGGCGTTTCTTCAGCGGCACCGCCCTTGGGTGCGTTGATCGACGCCACGGCGGGGTTTTCCGTCTTGACGTGGGCAATCAGTTCGACACCTGCGGGCAACACCAGATCATTCGCATGAATCGAGTGTCCCACTTCGAGTTGGCCCATGTCGACTTCGATGAACTCGGGCAGGCTGCCAGGCAGACACTGAACTTCAAGCTCGTTGACGATGTGGTGCGGCTTGCCGCCGCCGGTCTTGACGCCCGGAGCAAGGTCGGCGTTGAGGAAGTGCAGCGGCACCTTGACGTGGATCTTGTGATCCTTGTCGACACGCTGGAAGTCCACGTGAAGCACCTGCTGCCGGTAGGGATGCCACTGGGTGTCCCGCAACAGGACGGACTCCTTGGCGCCGTCGACATTGAGCGTCAGCACCGAGGCGTGGAAAGCTTCCTTGCGCAGGGCATGGTAGAGGGCGTTGTGATCCAGTTCGATCTGCATTGGGGCGGCCGTGCCACCGTAAACGATGCCGGGAACCTTGCCCGTGTGACGCAGACGGCGGCTCGCACCCGTACCTTGCAGTTCACGCTTGGCGGCAATAACTTCGATTTGCATAAAATTCTCCTAAAACTTCTCGGTTAAAAATCAGCCCCCGCGACCAGGGGCATTCGGTCAGCGCTATTCGACGAACAGCGAACTGACGGAATCCTCGTTGCTGATGCGGCGGACGGTTTCCGCCAGCAGTTCAGCCACCGACAATTGCCGGATTTTGCTGCACCCGCGCGCATCGTCGCGCAGCGGGATGGTGTCGGTGACGACCAGTTCGTCAAGCGCGGAATGCGTCACGCGCTCCACCGCACTGCCCGACAGCACCGGGTGGGTGCAGTACGCCAGGACCTTCCTGGCGCCGTGCTCCTTCAGCGCATTGGCCGCCTCGCACAGGGTATTGGCGGTGTCGACCAGGTCGTCCATGATGATGCAGGTACGGTCCTTCACATCGCCGATGATGTGCATCACCTTGGCCACGTTGGGCTTCGGCCGGCGCTTGTCGATGATCGCCAGATCGCACTCCAGGCGCTTGGCAATAGCCCGCGCACGCACCACGCCGCCGACGTCGGGCGACACCACCACGAGTTCGGGGTGGTTGCGCTTCCAGATGTCGCCGAGCAGGATCGGGCTCGAATAGATGTTGTCGACCGGGATGTCGAAAAAGCCCTGAATCTGGTCGGAGTGCAGGTCCATCGTCAGCACCCGGTCCACCCCCGCGCCCTGCAGCATGTTCGCCACCACCTTGGCGGTGATCGCCACCCGCGCCGAACGGGTGCGCCGGTCCTGGCGCGCGTAGCCGTAATACGGGATGGCGGCGGTGATGCGCGCGGCCGAGGCGCGCTTCAGCGCATCCACCATCACCATCACTTCCATCAGGGTGTCGTTGGTCGGCTGGCAGGTCGACTGCAGAACGAATACGTCCTTGCCGCGGACGTTTTCCAGAATCTCGACCATTACTTCGCCGTCGGAGAAGCGCGACACCGTGGCGCGCCCAAGATGGATATTGAGATGGCGCACCACATCCGCCGCCAGGCGGGGATTGGCATTGCCGGTGAACACCATCAGGTTCTCAATAGACACGCGTGTCTCCAACGAACAAAAACAGCCGCCCGCAACGGTAGGCGCTGGCGGGCGGCTGTATCGATCTGGCTGGGGAGGTAGGGATCGAACCTACGAATGTCGGAATCAAAATCCGATGCCTTACCACTTGGCGACTCCCCAATGCTTGCTGCTTCAGTCGCAGTATCCGTACAGCGGATGGCGGTCCAGACCCTGCGCTACAAAACCCTTCATGTCCCCCGGCAATTGCCTCAGCACGCTGCGTGCCGCGGATTCTTCGCCAAAGGGGGCAAACACGCAGGCTCCCGAGCCGGTCATGCGGGCCTCACCGAACTGCTCGAGCCATGCCAGATGGCGGGCGACTTCGGGATAGCGCTGCATCACCACCGGCTGCAGATCATTGTGCCCCATCAGGGCACTCCGACCGTCTGCGGGATCAAGCCCGCGGAGGATCGTGTGACCCGCGCCTGCGGAAAAGGGCGCTATTTTGAGGGCTGGCGTGTTGCGTGTCAATTCCGGCGCAGCAAAAATAGCCGCCGTCGGCACCTGCACCGGCGGCGTCAGCACCACATACCACGCCGGATCGAGCGCCACAGGGCGGAGGATTTCTCCCACCCCTTCGGCAAACGCCGGCTGACCGAAAATGAAAACCGGCACGTCGGCGCCCAGTTTCAGGGCCAGCGCCTGCATGGCGTCGCGCGGCAGATCGACTTTCCATAAGCGGTTGAGCGCCAGCAGCACGGTGGCCGCGTCGGAACTGCCACCACCCAGCCCGCCGCCTAGCGGCAGCAATTTTTCCAGGCGGATGCCGACCCCGGCCCCTTGCGCGGCATAGGGCTGAAGCAGGCGCGCCGCGCGCACGGTCAGATCGTCATCCTCGCGCACCCCCGGCAGTTCGCTTTCGCGCACCACCCGGCCATCGTCGCGCAATTCCAGATGCACCGTGTCGCAGCGGTCGATCATCCGAAACACGCTCTGCAGCAGGTGGTAGCCATCGGCGCGCCTGCCCACCACGTGCAGGAACAGGTTGAGCTTGGCGGGGGCGGGGAAAGCCTGGCTCATGCCCGGATCATTCCGCCTGCCACGAATCGGTCACCAGGCGGATTTCCAGGCCGTCACGCGTAAGGATCAGCCGTCGCGGCTGATTCGGATTGTCCGCTTGATATTGCAGATATTCGATGGACCAGCCTTCCTGGCTGATCCGGGCAGGACGCCCCAGCTCGTCGCGAGTGGCCTCGAACGGACTGGAGGGGTCTGCCTGCGCCTGCATCCAGTACGCGAGGCCGGCGGCCGGAAGAACATAACCCAGCGCGTCGGCAGTCAGGGCCTCGACGGTCGGTGCCTGCCGGGGCGCCTCACCGGGGATGTCGAGCACCACACCTGAGGAATTGCGCACGATTTTGGCGACCCCCTGCCCGAGCGGCGAGGCAAGCATCAGGGTATCGCCGGCGGGGTCATGCTGCCATTGCAGCTGGCCAGAGAAGGCCTCTTCGCCGCTCTTGACGCTGATCCGTCCCTGCCAAGACCAGGTAGACGCGATCACCACCGGGATCGGTGGCGCTTGCGGGCGAGGAGCGATCGCCGCGCAGGCCGTCAGCGCCAGCGACAGCGCCACTACACCAAAACGCCGCATCAGGGCTTGAGCCGGCGCAGGGTTTCCAGCAGGACTTCGTTCTGAGGATTGGTTTTCAGACTGGTCTGCCACAGCGCTCCCGCCTCTTCCCGCAGGCCTCGCGCCCACAGAACCTCGCCAAGATGCGCAGCGATTTCGGCATCGGGGCGAACCTTGTAGGCCCGCTCAAGTAATTCCTGCGCGCGAGCGAGATTGCCAGAACGGTATTGCGCCCAGCCCACGCTGTCGAGGATGAAAGGGTCGTCCGGCGCCAGTGCCAGCGCCTTGTCGAGCAGAACGACCGCCTCGGCCAGACGGTCGGTGCGATCCACCAGGGTATAACCCAGCGCGTTGTAGGCTTGGGCGTCATCCGGCCTTAACTGGATAACCCGGCGCAGATCGGCTTCGAGTACGTCGAGCTTGTCGAGTTTTTCCGCTGCCATGGCGCGGTCATAAAGCAGGTCGGGAGCGTCCGGATAACGCGTCAAGCCTTCGGACAAAACAGCAAAGACCTCGGCGTATTCCCTGGCTTCGCGCAACAATTCTGCCTCGGCCTGGATCAGGCGGACGTTCTGAGCCTCATTCTCCCCGCGCGTGGCCGCCAGCAGGGCGCGAGCCGCTTCGGGCTTGCCCTGACGTGCCAGCATCGCAGCCTGCCGCGCACGCGCACGCACCATATAATTGCCCTCGGTGACCTTGCCATAGTGCTGATCGGCAAGTTCGGGTTGCTTCATTTCCTCGGCAACCTGGCCAAGGTAGTAATGCACCGTGTCAGGATCCTTGGGATCGTATTCCAATGTTTCATTCAGCAAGGTTCGCGCGGTTTCGACGTCACCCATTTGCAGCGACAGCAAGCCCGCCGCGAGACTGACCTCGGCGTTGCGCGGGAAATCGGTGGTCAGCCGCGTGAACTGGGTGCGCGCCTCGTTGAACTGATTGGCGTTGACCAGCATCCGCGCATAGTTGAGTCGGACCTCGCGCGCATCAGCATGCCTGGCCAGAAAATCCCGCATGAATGCGAGTGCATCCGCTCGCGAGGTTTTCGCCAGCAACTGCGCACGATAAAGCGCTGCCGTCTCCCAGCCCGGGCGCAACGCGTCAGCACTGTCCAGCGCCGCCAGCGCAGCATCGAAATGGCCAGCATGGGTAGCGGCCTGCGCAACGGCAAACTGGGCTTCCGGCAGGGTCGGGTAATCGGCCGCGAGACGCTTCACCAACTCCAGTGTGGCCTTGGTGTCGCGGGTCTTGCCCATCAACGCAGACAGGTGCAGGAAACCGTTGGCAGGATCCTCAGCCAGCACGCTTTTTAATACCGGTTCGGCCTCCGCCAGGTACCCCTGATTCAGCAGCAAAGCGGCCAGCGTCTGCTGGGCGCGTGCGGACTCCTGGTCGACCTCCGCCCACAGACGGGTTGCCTCCAGCGCGCTGTCCTGGTCGCGGGCAAATACCGCGATTTCGGCGGCGCGCCGCGCAACGCGCGGATCGCGCGTCTGCCGCGCAAGGTCGAGATAAGCCGATTTGGCCGTCCCGATCGCGCCGCGCTGCCCGGCCACCTCGGCTACCAGAAACCTGAAAAGAATATCCGGGGTCAACGCAATATTCGGCAGATTGAGATTTTCCTTCTCACTCGCCACAGTCTCGGCGGCCTCTGCAGGCTGGGTCTGCGTCCCGGACGGTTCGGCCACAGGCGGGGAAGCCTTCACCGCGTGCTGGCCGCATGCCGCGGTCAGTGCCAGCCCCAGGTAAAGGGGTAAACGTTTGAGTTGTGCCATGGGCTTAACCTGAAATGACTTTGTATTTACGATGATTCTAAGGCTTCGAGCCGTGACTGCAAGCAAGGTTCCTACTGACTGCGCAAGGCTTCAACCGGGTTCATGGAGGCGGCGCGGCGGGCCGAACAGAACCGAAGGCAAGCCGATGAGGCAGGCCCCATCGATCGCCTGTTCACGTAAAGGAATGGCTTTTAGGTTCCAAGGCCGTCAATCGGGCAGCGCCATGAATAGAACCGGCTCGCACCGCAGGCTTGCTTTTACAATATCACGCCATGCCCGAACTGCCCGAAGTCGAAACCACCCGCCGCGGCATTCTGCCGCGCCTGCAGGGGCGAACCCTGCGTGCGGTCACGGTGCGCAACCCGCACCTGCGCTGGCCCGTGCCGGACGATCTGGCGGAACAACTGGCCGGCAAGCGCCTGGTCGACGTGCGTCGGCGCGGGAAATACCTGCTTTTCGACTTCGGTGATGTCATCCAGCTGGTCCATCTGGGCATGTCCGGCAGCCTGCGTTTCGTCGCGGATGACGAACCGACCATGCTGCATGATCATGTCGACTGGCGCTTCGACGCCGGTCTGACCCTGCGGTTGCGTGATCCGCGCCGCTTCGGGGCCGTGTTGTGGACCCGCGACGATGCCCGTCATCCCCTGCTCGCGAGCCTTGGACCGGAGCCCCTTACGCCCGACTTCGACGCCGCCTATCTGCATGCGCAGTGCCGCGGCCGCAGCGCCGCGATCAAGCAGGTCATCATGGATGCGCACACCGTGGTGGGAGTGGGCAACATCTACGCCTCGGAATCGCTGTTTCACGCCGGCATCCGCCCGGCCACTGCTGCGAGGCGCCTCAGCCGGCCTGCCTGCGCCCGCCTGGTGGACGCCATCAAGCGCGTGCTCGACGCCGCGATCGCCTCCGGCGGCAGTTCTTTGCGCGATTATGTGCAGAGCAGCGGCGAACTGGGCTACTTCCAACTGGCGACACGGGTCTACGACCGCGCCGGCCTGCCGTGCAAGGTATGCGGCACCCCGATCCGGCGCATCGTGCAGGGCCAGCGGGCGAGTTTCTATTGTCCGACCTGCCAGCGCTGAGCCGCCGGGACGCCGTTCAAGGCCGACCATCGAAACCCCTTCACATCCGGTCAAGTTTGGTCCTATGCTGTCGTTAACACCTTGAGGCTTAACCGGCGACCCGCTTACCCATGAACCCATCTACCCTGGTTGACGAATTCGAACACTACAGCGCCTGGCGCGATGCGGTGGGAATCCGTATTGCCGCACTGCGCGAATGGCTGAGTCTGCATGAACTGAACGACGCGGAAAGCGATCTGCGGCTGGACCAGCTGCTCGATCGGCTGGAGGAGGACACGCTCAATGTCGCCTTCGTCGCGGAGTTTTCGCGCGGCAAATCCGAGCTCATCAACGCCATCTTCTTTTCCGATTATCGTCAGCGGGTGCTGCCCTCCTCGGCCGGACGCACCACGATGTGCCCGACCGAGCTGTATTACGATGCCACGCTGCGCCCCTCGCTGCGCCTGCTGCCGATCGACACCAAGACTATGGAAGGCAGCATCGCCGACTTCAAGCACGAGCCTTCGGCCTGGAAAGAGTTTCCGCTCAACCTCGACTCGGCCGAGGAAATGAGCGCCACCCTGATGCGGCTGGCCGAAACGATCAGGGTGGAAGGCTCGACCGCTGAAGAGTTCGGCCTCATCGACCCGAACGATGAGGAGACGACGCGCGCCCTGGCCCGCGATGGCTCGCTGGAGATTCCGCGCTGGCGCCACGCCCTGATCAATTTTCCGCACCCCTTGCTGAAGCAGGGGCTGGTGATCCTCGACACCCCCGGCCTCAACGCCATCGGCACCGAGCCGGAACTGACCCTGAGCATGCTGCCCAACGCCCATGCCGTGCTGTTCCTGCTGGCGGCCGACACCGGCGTCACCAAATCCGACATCGAAATCTGGCGCCACCATATCGCCCCGGTGCAGGGCGCCAGCCGCGGCCGACTGGTGGTGATGAACAAGATCGACGGCCTGTGGGACGAACTCAAGACGCCCGCCGAGATCGAGGCCGAAATCCAGAAGCAGATCACCAGCAGCGCCAAGCTGCTGGATTTGCCGGCCAGCCAGATCTATCCGGTTTCGGCCCAGAAGGCGCTGGTGGCCAAGATCAAGCACGATCCCGCCCTGCTGGCGAGAAGCCGCCTGCCCGATCTGGAAGCGGCGCTGAGCAACGAACTCATCCCGTTCAAGCAGGCCCTGGTGAGCGAATCGACCCAGAGCAGCGTGGAAGACGTCGTCGTCAAGACCACCGAATTGCTCGAAACCCGTCTGGTCAACATCCAGGACCAGATCGAGGAACTGCAGGGGCTGCGCGGCAAGAACCGCGACGTGATCCTGCACATGATGACCAAGGCCAACGAGGACAAGCAGCAGTTCGAACGCGGCCTGCAGCAGTTCAACGCCCTGAGGTCGATCTATTCGTCACAGGTCGAGCAGTTGCGTCTCCACATCGGCATGGAGGGACTGCGCAGCCAGGTCCACGACACGCGCGTCACCATGGAGAAAAGCCATTTCACCAAGGGCCTGCGGGTCTCGATGGAACGGTTTTTCGCCAATGTCGACAGCAACCTGCTGAACGCGTCCGATCAGGTCAAGGAAATCCAGGCCATGATGACGGCGATGTATCGGAAGTTCAGCGATGAACACGGCTTGTCGGCCGTCAATCTGCCGGCGCACAGCCTGAGCAAGTACCGCAAGGAAATGGCGCGTCTGGAGCGCATCTTCGACGAGCGCTTCAATACCGTATTCAAGATGCTGACCCTGGAGCAGCACCAGCTCACGGCCCGTTTCTTTGAAACCCTGGCGAGCAAGGTGGTGCAGGTGTTCGAGATCGCCAACCGCGAAACTGAGGGCTGGCTGAAGGCGCTGATCGCACCGATGGAAACCCAGGTGCGCGAACACAAGATCCAGCTGAAACGTCGTCTGGAAAGCGTCAGCCGGATTCACGCCGCCACCGAAACCCTCGACGAACGCATCGCCGAACTGCAGGCAGCGAGCGACGCGGTCAGCGATCAGCTGGAGGAACTGGCGCGCATCAACGAACGCATCAGGCAGGTGCTGGTGGACGACATGCAGGCCGGCTTCCTGGCCAAATCGGCCTGATCTCGGCTCAGACCTTGGCGCCGGTCAGGCGCAGGAATTTCGCTTCCAGTTCCTCACGCGTTTCCTGATAGTCCGGATTCAGCGGAATGCAGTCCACCGGGCAGACCTCCACGCACTGCGGGGTATCGAAATGGCCCACGCATTCGGTACATTTGTTGGGGTCGATGATGTAGATCTCGTCACCCTGGGAAATCGCATCGTTGGGACACTCGGGCAGGCAGACGTCGCAGTTGATGCATTCGTCCGTAATCATCATAGCCATGACACTCTCCGGGTTATATCAGCTTTTGCTTATTTTCTCACTTAATCGCCTGGCCACCAATGGGTGAACGAAGGGTCCGACCTCACCACCGAGCTGGGCGATTTCACGGATCATGCTGGCGGATATGAACATGAACTGATCCGACGGCGTCAGGAACAGTGTTTCGATGTCGGGCTTGAGGTTGCGGTTCATCCCGGCCAGCTGGAATTCGTATTCGAAGTCCGACGCGGCGCGCAAACCGCGCAGCACCGCCACCCCTCCCTGAGCGGCGACGAAGTCGATCAGCAGGCCGGAAAAGCCCTCGACCCGCACCCGCGGCACATCGGCCAGCACCTCGCGCGCCATCGCCACCCGCTCTTCCATCGTGAAAAACGGCTGCTTGTTGCGCGACTCCGCCACCGCGACGACGACCTCGTCGAACAGCCGCACGGCGCGGCGCACCAGATCCTCATGGCCGCGCGTGATCGGGTCGAAGGTGCCGGGATAGACTGCGGTCAGCATCAGGTGTCCTTTATCAACAGGGCAAAGTGTGATTGTCCCGCGCGCCCGTTGCGGTGCATGATAAACCCCGCGGGTACGTTGACGAATCCGCGTTGCTCGACGTAGACCTGCCCGCCCGGCTTGAGGTGCGGCGCGAGCATCGCCAGGACTTTTTCGGCCAGATCGCCGGCAAAGGGCGGGTCGACAAAGATCAGGTCAAACGCCTCGCGATCGTGCGCCAGCCAGGCCAGCGCGTCCGCGCGCTGGATGTCCAGCCCCTTCGCGCCC
>JBGSTQ010000247.1:0-10104 GCA_041736375.1 Thiobacillaceae bacterium | reverse complement strand
GCCGCGCCAGGGCCAGCCGCGCTGCCAGCGCGGCGCGGCCGTCCTGCAGCAAATGAAAACCCGACTCGCCGGGCGGGATGACGGGGAGCAGTTGCGCTTTCAGCATGCTGTCCGTCTGAGGCAACAGGGTGCGAGAAACCGGGCGCTCGGTGTCGAGGTTGAGCGTCGGGGCGCAGCCGGCTAGCGTCAGCAGCGCCGCCAGACCAAGCAGGGCATGGATCCGGAAATCAGGCTTCACGCGCGTCGAGTCGTAGCCAGTCGAAACAGAGCCCCGGGTCGGTTTTGCGTCCGGGGGCGATGTCGCTGTGCCCGACCACGGCCTCGATCGGGTAGGCCAGTTCGAGGGAACGGACCAGCGGTGTCAGCGTGGCGTATTGCGCTTCGGTGAAAGGCTGGTCGTCCGTGCCCTCCAGTTCGATGCCGATGGAAAAATCATTGCAGCGCGAACGCCCCTGCCAGCATGACTCCCCCGCATGCCAGGCACGCATGGTGCAGGGGACGCACTGGATCAGCGAGCCATCGCGACGGATGAAGAAATGCGCCGATACCATGAGGCCGCGAATGGCGCTGAAGTAGGGATGGGCGTCCCAGTCCAGCCGGTTGCTGAACAGCTGGATCACGGCGTCGCCGTCGAACACCCCGGGCGGCAGCGATATGTTGTGGATGACGATCAGGCGGATCGACTCGCCCTCGGGGCGTGAATCCTGGTTGGGGGATTCGATGCGCTGCGCCGACGCATGCCAGCCCAGGGGATCGATGTCCGCTGTCCGTTCCGGCAGGCTTTGGTTCCGTATCGTCATTTCGGGCAAGCCGATTTCATCCTGTGGGTCTCTTCGGATGGATGATAACCGGACTGGAACCGAGACAGAACGGCGCGGAGCGCTTAGACTGCGGTCTTCACTTTTAGGAGGTTTGCCTGATGGACCGGCCAGAAGCGCAACAGTTGCTGGAAAACGCCGAATGCATCGCCACGACCGATGAGGTACAGGCGGTGCTCGACCGGCTGGCGGGGGAGATCGCGGTGCAGATGGCGGAGGATTTTCCGCTGGTGCTGGCGGTCATGGGCGGAGCGGTGGTGTTCGCCGGACATTTGCTGACGCGGCTGGATTTTCCGCTGGAGTTCGACTACCTGCATGTGACCCGCTATCGCGGCAAGACCAGCGGCGGCGAGATCGAATGGCGGGTGTTGCCGGGGCAGAATGTCAGGGGGCGCAGCGTGCTGGTGCTGGACGACATTCTCGACGAGGGCGAAACCCTGGCATCGATCCGAGACAAGCTGCAGGAGTTGGGTGCAGCGCGCGTGTTCTGCGCCGTGCTGACGGACAAGGAAAATGATCTGGTCAAGCCGATCAATGCCGATTTCGTCGGACTGAGGGTGCCGAACCGCTACGTCTTCGGCTGCGGCATGGATGTCTACGGCTTGTGGCGCAATCTGCCGGCAATTTATGCTTTGAAGGTTCAATAATCGGGAATCACCCATGCTCGGCATCATCGGAGGCACCGGTCTCACTCAGCTGGCCAATCTGGAAATCACCCATCGTCAGGTGGCACGCACGCCCTACGGCGAACCGTCCGGCGCGCTGACTTTCGGCCGCATCTGCGGGCAGGAAGTGATTTTCCTCGCGCGCCACGGCTATGGCCACAACATTCCGCCGCATGAAGTGAACTACCGCGCCAATCTCTGGGCGCTGAAGGATCACGGTGTCGACCGCGTGGTGTCGGTGGCCACGGTGGGCGGCATCCACCCCGAAATGATTCCAGGCATGCTGGTTATCCCCGACCAGATCATCGATTACACCCATGGCCGTGAAACCACCTATTTCGTCGACAGCAAAAAGCCGGTCATCCATCTCGATTTCACCTTCCCTTACTGCGACGCGATGCGGCAGGCGCTGCTGACGGCTGCTTCTGCCTGCGGAATCAATCTTCGCGACGGCGGGGTCTACGGCGCGGTGCAGGGGCCGCGCCTCGAAACCTCGGCCGAAATCAACCGCATGGAGCGCGACGGCGCCGACATGGTGGGCATGACCGGAATGCCGGAGGCCTACCTCGCGCGCGAACTCGAGCTTTGCTACGCTGCAGTTGGTGTGGTGGTGAATTACGCTGCCGGGCGCGGACTGTCTTCGGGCGGCATCCAGATGGAAGAGATCCAGGGCGTGCTGGGTGAAGTGATGACGCAGGTGCGGCACCTGCTCGAGCAGCTGGTGACCCAGGACGCCCCCGCCTGCGAGCTTTGAAGCTGTTTCGCGCTCTGCAGTCGCAAGGCTTCGGCACGCGCCGTGAGTGCATCGCGCGGGTGCGCGCGGGCGACGTCGACGTGAACGGCGTGGGCTGTGATGACCCGGAAACCGAGGTCGATCCCGTCGGGCTGCAGCTGACGCTCGATGGCGAAAGCTGGCCCTACCGCGAAAAAGCCTATCTGCTGCTGCACAAGCCTGCCGGATACGAATGTTCGCATCACCCCCTGCATCATCCCAGCGTGTTTTCCCTGCTGCCGCCGCTGCTGTTGCGCCGTGGGGTGCAGTGCGTGGGACGGCTGGATCAGGACACCACCGGTTTGCTGCTGTTTTCCGACGACGGCGATTTCATCCACCGCATGATTTCGCCGAAAAAAGGTGTGCCCAAGATTTATCGGGCCACCTGCAAGCACCCGCTGACCGACGCCATGCTGACCGCCCTGAGGAGCGGGGTTCAGCTCCACGACGAACCCACTGCGATTGTGGCACTGGCCTGCCAGTCCCTTTCCAGCTATGACCTGTTGCTGACCCTGGCCGAGGGCAAATATCATCAGGTCAAACGCATGATTGCCGCGGCCGGCAACCGCGTCGAGGCCTTGCATCGTGAAGCCATCGGTGGCTTGCGGCTGCCGCCGGACCTGCCGGCCGGGGCGTGGCGCTGGCTGGACGAACCCGATTTGCGACAACTGGAGGGAAGCTGAAATGGCCGTTCGCGAGGTGCTGAAAATGGGCGACCCGAGGCTGCTCGCGCGCGCCCGCCCGGTCGAGGATTTCGACTCGCCCGCGTTGGCGCAACTGATCGTCGACATGCGCGATACCATGCACGCCCTCAATGGCGCGGGTCTGGCCGCTCCGCAGATTGGCGTCGGCCTGCAGATGGTGATGTTCGAGGTCAATGCCAACCCGCGTTATCCCGAGGCCGAAACCGTTCCGTTCACGCTCCTCATCAATCCGGTCCTGACGCCGCTGACCGATGCGCTGGAGGAAGACTGGGAAGGCTGCCTGTCGGTACCCGGCCTGCGCGGCAAGGTGCCGCGCCATATCAGATTGCGCTACCAGGGTGTTGATCTGCGCGGCAACCCGATCGATCGAACCGTGGAAGGATTTCATGCGCGAGTGGTGCAGCATGAAGTCGACCATCTGCTCGGCATCCTCTACCCGATGCGCATCCGCGACCTGCGCGATTTCGGCTTTGCCGACACCCTCTTTCCCGGCCAGAACCTGCAGGACGATTGACGGGTTTTCGCCGCTTTCTGGCGCGCATTTAGCTTGCCTAAAGTTGTCCCTGCGCTGGCCGCTAACTTGAAGCGTAGCCGTGGGCAAAGTGCCCCGGAAGCAGGACTGAGGACAACACAATAATGAATCCGGAAGACATGATTCAGCAGGCACAGGAACGCATCCTGGCTGCGGACAGCATCATGATTGGGGCCGAGCGTCTCGAAGGCGCCTCGGCATTGCTCATGGCCGTGCAGCGTCATTGGAACGCACCCGACCGCGAAGCCCGGCTCGCCATGGCGCTCGAAGCTAACCGTGAAATCTGGCATGACATCCAGAACGCCCTGGCTCAAGGGGCCCTTTCCCTGCCCCTGGAAGTGCAGCAAAACCTGCTGATTCTCTCGGTTTACGCCGACGGAAAAATCTGCGAATGCGAAGCCCGTCCCAGCAGCGACGCCCTGGGTGCGCTCGTAGCGCTTACCCGCACCCTCGCCAGCAGCCTCAGAGGCTGGAAGGAGGCCGCATGAGCCATCCGGCGATCGAGCTTGGGCCCACTGCGTTCACCCTGCAAGAGGTCGGAACAGGTACCACGGTTCGCCCCGGGCGCAGCCGCACCCAGCCCAAAAGCGAGAACAGCGAAAAGGTCAGGACCGTGCCGCCCGCATCACGCAAAAAATCGCCGCCGGCACGCAAGGCGCCTGCCCGTGGACGCTATGTCGACGAGTACGCGCGTCCCTTCTAGTCCTGCAGCACGCTGAGCAGGTCAGCCTCCAGCAGACGGGCGCCCTCGTCGTTGAGGAGCGCGCTGCCCTGGATCAGAAAGGTATCCTCCACCCGTTCACCCAGCGTGTCGATCTTGGCGGCATACAGGCTGATGCCATGGCGGATCAACACGTCGGCGATGGCGAACAGCAGGCCGCCGCGGTCGGCGCAGGTGATCGACAGCACATGTACCCCGCGCTGCGGATCATGTTGCAGGCCGACCCGGGGAGGGAAGGGATGATGCCGCTGGTGGCGCGACAGGCGCCCGCGCGGCGCCCGCTGGACCGGATGAACCGGGTCGAGGTCACGTGCCAGTTCGTGTTCCACGAAGCTCAGAAAATCGCGATAGCGAATGCCCCGATTCGCCAGATCCATGACCTGGAAACTGTCGAGTGCATAGCCGTGGCGGGTGGTATGGATCTTGGCTTCGAGGATGCTGTACTGGATGCGCGCAAAGAACCCGCAGATGCGGGCGAACAGGTCGGGTCGGTCGGGCGCGTAGACCAGTACCTGAATGCCCTCGCCAGCGGGTGACAGGCGGGCGCACACCACGGCCTCCTGGCTATCCATCCTACGCCACAGCTTGCGCGCCTGCCAGGCGATGTCTCTGGCTTCGAAACGCTGGAAATAACGTGGATCGAGATACTTCCAGACGGCATCCGCCGCTTCATCGGGCAGGCCGTAGAGCGCCAGATTCGCCCGGGCTTCGGTCTGCTTCAGCGCGGAGTCGCCGAGGTCGGCCTCGGTGTCCGACAACTGGGCCATCGTCGCGTGATAGAGGTCCTCCAGCAGTTTGCCCTTCCAGGCATTCCAGACGTTTGGGCTGGTGCCGCGGATATCCGCCACGGTCAGAATATAAAGCGCGGTCAGGCGGCGAGCGCTGCCCATTCGCGCGGCAAACGCGGCCACCACGGCAGGGTCGCTGATATCTTCCTTCTGCGCGGTGCGTGACAACACCAGATGCATTTCGACCAGCCAGGCGACCAGATCGACGTCGCCCTTGTCGAGGCCGTGGCTTTTGCAGAAGCGGCGCGCGTCCGCGCCGCCCAGTTCGGAATGGTCGCCGCCCCGTCCCTTGGCGATGTCGTGAAACAGCGCGCCCAGATAAAGCAGCTCCGGTTTGTCGAAACCCGCCATCAGGCGGCTGGCGAGGGGAAGCTCGTGCGCAAGTTCCGGCACGCTGAGGCGCCTTACGTTGCGCAGCACGGTGAGAATATGCTCGTCCACGGTGTAGACGTGGAACAGGTCGTGCTGCATCTGGCCGACGATCTTGCCGAATGCCGGGATATAGCGTCCGAGCAGAGCATAAAGATGCATGGCGCGAAGCGCCCGGGTGACGCCGCGCGGCTGACGCAACAGGGACATGAACAGCTGGCGATGTTCGAGACGGGCGCGGAACGCCGCGTTGATCCGGGTACTGCCGCGCCACAAAGCCCGAAGGGTGGCGGGCTCGAAACCTTCCACCTGAGGGTGCTGGGCGAGGACGATGAAGGCACGCAGCAGGGCATCGGGCTTGCGCTCGAACAGGTCGGCTTCGCGGGCTTCGATGAGATCGCCGCGCAACTGGAAATCATCGTCGATCGGCCGCGGCGAGGCGGTGACCGGAAACAGCCTCACCCGCATCGACTGGATCAGGATGTCACTGGCGCGCTGCACCAGTTTGGCGGCGCGGTAATAACCCTGCATCAGCCGCTCGTCAGCGCGCAGGTGGGCGGTGGCAGAGAGCTGCATGCGCGCGGCGAGGTCGTGCTGGTAATCGAATGCCAGACGGTCTTCGCGCCGGCCGGCCAGCAGATGCAGCTGGATGCGCAGGCCACATAGCCAGCGTTCCTCGCGCGCGATGCGCCGGGCTTCGGGAGCCGTCAGCAGCCCGGCACGCGCGAGTCCGCTCCAGCCGCCGGCAATACCACAGGCCTGTGCCAGCCAGTGGATCGTATGCAGGTCGCGCAGGCCGCCGGGGCTGTCCTTCAGATTGGGTTCCAGCTTGTAGGCGCTGTCGTCGAAGCGCGCGTGGCGCGCGTCCTGCTCGGCCAGCTTGCCATCGAAAAAGCGCCGGGCGTCGAAGCGTGCCTGGAAGCGCGTTCTGAACTGCGCGAACAGCTTCGGGTCGCCCCATAGATAACGCGCTTCCAGCAGATTGGTCTCGATCGTCAGGTCTGCTTCGGCCTCGCTCATGCAGGCGTCGACGGTGCGAACGCTGTGGCCGATTTCCAGGCCGACGTCCCAGCAGGACTGAACCCAGTGTTCGAGGATGCCGCGCTGCTCGCTGTCGGGATCGCCCGGCAGCAGCAGGAGGAGGTCGACATCGGATCCGGGGAAGAGCTCGCCGCGACCATAGCCGCCCACCGCCGCCAGACAAAATCCGCCTGGCAGATTGAGCTGGTCGGAGAGGTCCGCGAGCACGCCGTCGACCAGCGCAGCGTGGTGGGTCAGGTAATGCGCTATCTGGGCCTGACGAAGAAAGTTTTCCGCCAGACTGCCGCGCCCTGCCCGGAGACGCTCGCGCAGCAGCGCGGTCAGATGGGCATGGTCGTCCGCCACCTGCGCTCAGGCCGCCTGACGGACGATGTCAGGGATGGCCGGGCTGCCCGCCGAGAGGGTCAATACCTCGTATCCGTCGGCAGTGACGAGCACCGTATGCTCCCACTGCGCCGACAGGCTGCGGTCTTTGGTGACGATGGTCCAGCCGTCCGGCAACGCGCGAATGTCGCGCCGGCCGGCATTGATCATCGGTTCGATGGTGAAAGTCATGCCCGCTTCCAGCACCAGCCCGGTGCCGGGCTTGCCGTAATGCAGCACCTGCGGTTCCTCATGGAAGTTCAGACCGATGCCGTGGCCGCAAAATTCGCGCACCACGCTGTAGCCATGGTGCTCGGCATGATGCTGGATGGCATGGCCGATGTCGCCGAGGCGCGCCCCCGACTTGACCCGGCTGATGCCGATCCACATCGACTCGTAGGTCACCTGGATCAGGCGGCGCGCCTGGGGCGAGGCCTCGCCGGCCACGAACATGCGGCTGGTGTCGCCGTGCCAGCCGTCCTTGATCACGGTGATGTCGAGATTGACGATATCGCCGTTCTTCAGGATCTTGTCGCCGGGCACGCCGTGGCAAACCTGGTTGTTGACCGAAGAGCAGATCGATTTGGGATAGGGCACATGGCCCGGCGGCGCGTAATTCAGCGGCGCGGGTATCGTGCCCTGGACGTTCACCATGTAGTCGTGGCACAGCCGGTCGAGTTCGCCGGTGCTGACGCCGGGTTTGACGAAAGGCGTGATGTAGTCGAGCACCTCCGAGGCGAGACGGCCAGCGACGCGCATACCTTCGATTTCGGCGCCGGATTTGATGCTGATGGTCATGGTGCGGGGGTTGGAAACCAAAGCCGTATTCTATCGCGGCCGGCCGGAGCGCAGGCAAACGAGGCTGTTTGTGGCGGTGCTTGTCTGCTTCTGGCGTGAAGCGCCAGCGCAGGGATAGCCCGCCGCGCCAGCACCCCACCCATCACAAGCGCCTGACCCTAAGCTTGCCCTTGCCCAGGTGCGTCTTGATCAGCTTGTAGGTATCCCGGTCGAAGCGGGCCTGGCTGGCGTCTTCGAGCAGTGGATGGATTTCGGCCTCGCTTCTGGCCGTGCCGAGGTAGCGCCAGCCGTCGACCACGTGAACTTCCTCCACTTCCAGGAAATCGTCCCGCTCGACCAAACCGATCGGCCCGGGATAGGGCCAGGCATCGAGCTTGAGCTTCGCCAGGGCGGCCATCAGGCGGGCGCTGTGCAAGCCGATCGCCTCCGTGCCGACGCAGGCGCCCTTGCACTGGTGAACCTGGAAGGCAAAGCAGGGGCGACCCGGCAGCGTGGCTTTTTCCAGTCCGAGGATGACCGGGCAGAGTGCGTGGGCTTCGGCGATCTTGCGCAACGTGGTGCTGGCTTCGCGCCGGGTGGCGAAAAGGCCGAAGAGTTCGCCGGTGCCGCTGAAGTCGGCATCCTGTCCGCTCACCAGGTGGGGACGGAAGTCGCCGGATGCCACTTCCTCCAGTTTCCAGGAACAAAGATCCGCGGCGCGGCGCAAGCGACGGTTGTGGATCGGCTGGCCTTGCTTCACCAGGCGCGACTCCAACAGCAGGGCGCCGAGTTCGCCCACCGTCTCGTGCCAGTCGATGCGGCGCACTTCCTGGGCGAGGCGCATCTCCTTGTATTCGCGGGTGTCGGCGGCAAAGTGCGAGAGCACCCGCTGGCGAAGGTTGACGCTCTTGCCGACATACAGCAGCGCATCGTTCTCGCCATAAAGCAGGTACACCCCGGGGGATTCGGGCAGGTCGTCGAGCAGCGCGGGGTCGAGTTGGGGTGGCAGGCTGGGACGCTCGAGCTGCTGCTGCACGGCTTCGGCCAGCGCGTCCTCACCCGGTTCGGTTCGCAGGCGCTGCCAGAATTGCCAAAGCAGATCGGCGTCGGCGAGCGCCCGGTGGCGGTCCCCCGTGTGCAGGCCGTGGCGGGCGATCAGGCTGTCGAGATTGTGCCGGGGGTATTGCGGGAAGAGCCGGCGCGACAGGCGCACGGTGCACAGCACGTCGGCACGGAAGCGCTGCCCCAGGCGCTGGTATTCGTTCTTCACGAAGCCATAGTCGAAACGTGCGTTGTGGGCGATGAAGAGGCGTCCCTGCAGCCGCTCGGCCAGTTCCTCCGCGACCTGGGCGAAAGGCGGTGCATCGGCCACCATCTCGTTGCGGATGCCGGTGAGCTGCTGGATGAATTCGGGAATGGGCCGCCCCGGATTGATCAGGGTGTTCCAGGTAGTGACGCGATCGCCGTCGACCTCGACCACGCCGATCTCGGTGATGCGGTCGCGCACCGGGTTGGCGCCGGTGGTTTCGAGGTCGATGAAGGTGAGGCGTTCGGGGATCAGGGACATCCGGAGGACAGGGCAAAAAGAAAAACGGCCTGCATCGCTGCAAGCCGTTATTTTAACTGGCGTCCCCACGGGGATTCGAACCCCGGTTACCGCCGTGAAAGGGCGATGTCCTAGGCCTCTAGACGATGGGGACCTGGACGACGGTTTGACCCGTCAACAGTGCTGACCGAAATCAGCGTTTGGAAAGCTGCGTGAGCGTGACGCCGAGTAGCAATCCGACGAAGCCCAATGGTACCAGCGCAAGCCAGAATTCGGCATTTTCGCTGCCCTGCAACATCTTCCAAAATCCGGCTATCAGTCCGACGACGCTCAGTATCAACCCCAGCAGGGTGGTGATGACGCCAAGTCTGTGCATCGAACTTCCAATCGGTTGGTGGAGGTAAGCGGGATCGAACCGCTGACCTCTTGCATGCCATGCAAGCGCTCTCCCAGCTGAGCTATACCCCCAACGAAGCCGCGCATTTTATAGACGCAGCCAGCGCTTGTAAAGCATCAGTCGGGAAAAAGTTTGCCGGGGTTGAGCAGTCCGTGCGGATCGAACTGCTGCTTGATCGCGCGCATCATGCCGAGCGTGGCCGGGTCGATTTCCTGCGGCAGGAAGCGGCGCTTTTCGGTGCCGATGCCGTGCTCGCCGGAAAGTGTGCCGCCCAGCGTGATGACGCGCTGCATGATCTGGTCGAGACAGGCATGGGCGCGCGCCATTTCGTCGGCGTCGTCGGGATGCACCATGAGGTTGACGTGCAGGTTGCCGTTGCCGGCATGGCCGAACGAGACGACCGGCAGGCGATGAGCCTGGGCGAGGCCATCGAGGAAATCGACGAATTCGGACAGGCGCGACACCGGGACGACGACATCCTCGTTGATCTTCAGCGGCGCGATGCGCTTGACTGCGTGCGACAGCGACTTGCGCGCGGCCCACAGCGCGGTGATTTCCTGCGCGCTGAAGCCGGGGCGCAACTGCAGCATGCCGGGGACGTCGAGCGCGGC
>JBGSTQ010000235.1:0-10884 GCA_041736375.1 Thiobacillaceae bacterium | reverse complement strand
GCGCTGCGCGAATCGGCGCGCCAGTCCGAGACGTTCGCCGACGCGATGGCGCGGCTGGCGCCCGAGGCCGACAAGTTTAACGACCACCTCGCCGAGCTGAAGTCGAACGCAGCAGGAGCAGCCGCGAATGGTCTGGTTCCGCTTGTGAAAAGTTTCAACGAGATGATCGCCGCCTTCCGTCAAACCAAGTCGGAAGCGGCGTTGACGTCCGATCTGTTTGATAGAAGCATCGTCACCGTTTTCCAGGCGGTAGCCGTTACAGGAGCGAACGTCGCTTTTGTTTTCCAAGGAATTGGGCGCGAGATTGGCGGCATGGCCGCGCAGCTTTCGGCGTTGGCAAGGCTTGATTTTAAGGCGTTCAATTTCATCGGCAGCGCACTGAAAGAGGATTCCGCTGCAGCCAGGAAAGAACTTGATGCTTTGGAAAAGCGCCTGATGTCTATCGGGCAGACAGCGGTGGCCGCCACAAACAAGCAAAAATCGACCTTAGGTTCTTCAGATTTTGCGAAAGCGCTGAGCAAGGCAGGCGGCAGCAGCGCCAAGTTCGACCCGACGAAGTTACCTCAAATCGATCCATGGCTTAAGGAGCGCACCGCCGCCATGAAGGCCGCGGCCTTCGAGGTGGCCGAGACCGAGCGCCTGATCGCCGAGCACCTGCAATCCACGAACGACGCACTTTATGACCAGGCGCAAGCCTGGACCGAAGCAGGACGCGCGCTGGAAGACGAGATGCGCACCCCGCTCGAACGCGCCAACATCGAATTCGCCAGACTCGACGACATGCTCGAACGGGGATCGATCACCTGGGAGACCTATTCCCGCGCGGTGATGAAGGTGTCCGAAGGGCTGGACGAGGTGCCCGAGAAGCTGAAGGAAATGGACAATTTCGCCAAGACCGCCGCTGAAAATATCCAGAACAGCTTCGCCGACTTCCTGTTCGACCCATTCCAGAACGGTCTCGACGGAATGCTGCAGGGCTTCGGCCAGATGGTCCAGAAGATGATCGCCGAGGCCGTCGCCGCCGATCTTGCCAAGCGTCTGTTCGGCAGCCTGTCCGGCGGCACCGGGTCGGGTCTGGCTGGCGGGCTGCTCACCGGCCTCGGCTCGCTGTTCGGCTTCGCCAGCGGCGGCGTGATGTCCGGCTCAGGATCGATGCCGCTGCAGCGCTACGCCTCCGGCGGCATCGCCACCATGCCGCAGCTCGCCTTGTTCGGTGAGGGCGCAATGAACGAAGCCTTTGTTCCCCTACCGGACGGCCGCAGCATCCCGGTTAAGATGAAGGGAACAGGCGGCGGTGGCGGACCGACGATCAATGTCTATGTGCAAGGCTCAAACAATGTCCCAGACCTTCGCCGGGCTGTTGGCCAGGGGGCGCGCGAGGGCTTGGCTGCGATAAAGGGGGCACAGCGTTATGTCTGACCATGACGAGAATACAACCGTAGAGATTCCCAGCCTGATCCCGGACGCTGCGGTTGATCTCTGGATACTGTTGGCTGAGAGCTTGGTCGCTTCTGGTGTGCTGAAAGTGGAAGTTATCCAGGCGGTACTCGCAAATCACGCGGAAATTGCGGCCGGGTCGCTGTCGGCTCATATGGCGCGCCGAGCACTGAGCGCGTTTGAGGATCCACCGGAAAAAAAAGATCCACCTGGCAAGCCTGATTGGTTCCACGGAGTGGTCGATGGCGACAAGGATGCCTGAAAAAATCTCGCGGAAATTGGGCTGGCGTGTTTTTGGTACAACAGTCGGAATTGACGGTATTTATGACGGTATCTCGATGGTTCCGAATCCGTAGAACCGCAATTTACAAGGCCTGCAGCCTATCGTTCGATTCGTCTTCGGGCGCCATCGCAATTAACGGGCTGGCTCTAATCCCGAGCCAAAAAATCAATACAGGCCAATGAGCCAGGCCGACCGATTCCAGTGGTAGGAAGCGGCTGAATGTTCCTCACCATATAGCCATCAGTCCCACCCCGGCAGCCCAGCGTCGTGTTTCGGGCTGGGCAAGCGTACCTCGGATCACGCCATTCTGTGTCCATAGACGATCTTCGCTGCGGTCGCTATACAGGTATTCGACGGTTGGCGTCAGCGTCCACGTCCATCCACCCTTGCTGTCCGGGTTCAATGGGATCGAAACGATGCTGCGAACGCCATAGGTACGCCCCTCTGGCAATTCCACTTCATCGATGATGCCAGCGGAGGACACCTTCTGCGTTCCGGACAGTCCCCAAACCCCAGTCAGTTGCAGGCTGATCTGGCGGGCGAAGGTGAGGAAGTCTTTCTCCACTCCAATCAGCAAGCGATTCGACCGGGTTTCTTCATTCAGGCCGGCGATGTTGTCCACCCCGTTGATGTCCCGCTCCAGCCGCTCCACTTCGAGCTGTACCTTAAAACGCCCCGTTTCCTGAAACGCGTAGGAGTAGCCTAAGGCCATGCGCAACCTTTCATAGTCGGTATCAGAGTCGACCGCACGACCGACTTGGCTTGTGCCCTCGTAATCGAGCGCATACCGACTCAGAAGTATGCTTCCAATTACCGAGCCACTCCCAGCAGGCCATGCCCCCGCAAATTCGATAGCGGGTTCCAGGCCTGACTCCTCGACCAATGTCGAACCTGATCGCGCAGTTTCTTCTACATTCTGATAGAGCGCGAGCGCTTTGACTGACCAGTTTCCTTCGAACTCGCCAGCTTGTACTGGCAAAGCCAGAGAAAGGGCGAACAACAGAAAAACAAAGCGTCTCATATCAGAAAAAAGGCACCCGACGGGTGCCTTGAAACATTTGAGATAAACAAGCAGCTATCGGTCAAAGCCCATTGCCCTGTTCGAGTCATCAAAGGGTAATGTCAATCAACGGGTTCAAATCATCGATAGCTACGGTTCTCGAAACATCGATATCCCCGTCATTATCGGAATCCAGTTCAAGAAATACAAAATTGCCCGGCTGGAATGTGATAGTAAGAACGCTATTGTCGCCAGGGACCTGGAGCATTCCTGACGTGATGCCAGTTTCTCCATCGTATTCCACCACCTTCACGAGCGTTGAAACATCGAAGGAGCCCGTGAATGTCGGAAAGATAGCGTCCATGTTATGACTGGTTTCCCATTCCGTTACTTCAACGAGCCCGCTCACATAGTAAAGGCCAGTGGAGCTCCAATTCCTCAGTCTTGTGTCGTAGGTGTCGCTACCGATCAAGATTCTATAAGTGAGTTCGTCAGACAGATATGAGAAGGTCGTGGTGTCATCAGTGTTGTAGGTCTCGTTAATTTGCATGCTGCCATTCGAAGCCAACACAAAGGTCGGCGTGGTCAACCTGAGGTTGGTCAATACTACGGACTCGCCAAGTGAACCAAAAGGATTGAGATCGCCGCTAATTGAGTTGACCGTCAATTTCATGCCGCCATCGAGCGTCTCGAGAACCCCGTCGACATCTTCGCTGCAATTGCTGAAGGTGAAACTCAGGATGTCACCCACAGATAGATAATCGAGCGATGTCACATCATATTTTAGCGTGACGGTACCACCTGCCGAACAGGGTAACGTATATGTGCCTTCCACACCCGAAACGACATCCAGACTTGCCAGCATGCTTTTTGCCGCCTTGGCTTTTGCGACTGCAAGTTCCACCAACTTGTGTGTCGGGGATGGGAGAGAGCTGGTTTCCGCACCCGCGATCAGAACGTCACCCCCAATTGGTAGGAAGGCCGCCGCACTGTCGGCCATGATTACGCTACCTGCAACATCGTTCATATTTGCGTCCGTGATGACCAACGGAAGGACGTTATCCCAGATCGATGAGGAGTCGCCATCACCACCACCGCCGCAACCCAACAACGCCACGCAAACCAACGATGCCGCTACCAGTGTGTGCGTGCCGAATGCCTTTTGAGCCAAGAACTTCATGGAAACCCCCTAAATGAAAATTCGGAAAAAATGAAAATTCGGAAAAATTATGACTTCTAAAAATTCCCTACCCACTCACTATATAAAGGAATCTCTTTGTATCAATTGATAATTATCAATCTGGAAAAAAATGGACGTCGGAATCCGCTAGATGTCCTTGGGCGCAGCGATTCTTTACTGGCGATACGCGCTCGCCAGCTCCTCTCTTACCAGCGTCTGCAACTGTTCGAATCCGAAGCTCGGCAGCGGCTTGCCGTTTACGAAGAAGTCCGGCGTCTTCATGACCTTGAGGGTGTCGGCGTCGGCCAGTTCCTGGCGGATCCGCGCGGCGATTTCCGGCGACTGCATGTCGCGCTGCAGCCGCTCCAGGTCGAGGCCGAGGTTCTGCACCTGCATCCAGGCCTGCGGCGGTTGCACGGCGTGATGCGCCACCCAGGCGTCCTGTGATTCCAGCAGGGTTTCCAGCGTTTCCCAGTACTTGCCCTGCATCCTCGCGGCTTCGAGCAGCGCCACGACATAGTCCGAGTTCTGATGGAAGGGGGCGTAGCGCAGCACCAGGCGAATCCGCTCCGGATCGGCGGCAAGGATTTGCTTGACGAACGGATAGAAGCGGCGGCAGGTCTCGCACGCCGGGTCGAAGAACTCGACGATTTCGACCTTGGCGTCAGCGCGGCCGAGCACCGGCGAGTAGTCACGCACCAGCGCCGAACGGTTCTGCTGGGCCAGTTGCCCGGCTTGTCCGGTTTTGCTCGAAGAGTAGAAATAAGCGCCGGCGACGAAGGCCAGCAGCAGGATGATGGCGGCGGAGATGAACAGGGATTTCTTCATTTGGATACCTTGAAACGGGTTGGCAACAGCAACGCGATGATGGCGGAAAAAGCCAGCACAGAAAGCATGGGCAGGGTGAGGAAACCGAACCAGCTGACCTGTTCCAGCGAGCAGGGCACACCCTGGCTGCACGGCGTGACGCTTTCTGGAATAAGTCCGCTCGCCACGCCCCAGTGGAACAGCGCCAGCCCCCAGCCGGTTAGCGCCAGCGGCAGCGCGTAGCGCACCACCCGATGGTCGAAAGGGAACAGTCCTGCTGCCAGAATCAGCACCAGCGGAAACATGGCAATGCGCTGGTACCAGCACAGCACGCAGGGGGTATAGCCCATGACTTCGCCGAGGAACAGGGCGCCCAGCGTGGATACGGCGGCGACCAGCCAGGCGAGAAAAACCCGGGTCCAGGCTGGGTCGTTCGAGTTCTGAGTACGGTTCATCGGCATGATGATAGGTCAGATATCGGGAACAGGCAGCAGTTCGAACCGATGCGGCGGCCCGCATTTGTCACTATGATGGCAAGCGGCAGGGATACGGCAAACCGTGCATACACAAACCGGCGTACCAGAAGAAAGCCTCCATGACTCGATACCACGCTTTCCTGTTGCTGGCCTTCGTCGCCGTCTGGATCTGGGCGGCGATCGAACCGAAGTATCCGCACGACTGGTTCCTGGAAAACCTGCTGGTGTTCATCTTCGTGCCGGTGATCCTCCTGACCGGGCGCTATTTCAGGCTTTCGAAGCTGTCGTACACGCTGATCACCGTCTTCCTGTCGCTGCACGTGGTTGGCTCGCACTACACCTATGCGGAAGTGCCCTTCGGCCATCTACTGCAGGACTGGTTCGCGGCGGACCGCAACATGTACGATCGGATGGTGCACTTCACTTTCGGCCTGCTGCTGGTCTACCCCCTGCGCGAGCTTTTGTTGCGGGTGGCCGGGGCCAGTGGTGTGTGGGGCTACCTTTTACCGCTGGCTTTGACGCTGGCCTTTTCGGGTTTCTACGAAATCATCGAATGGCTGGTGGCGGTACGGGTCGACCCCCAGGCTGGCCTGGCCTTCCTTGGCGCGCAGGGCGATGTCTGGGATGGCCAGAAGGACATGCTGCTGGCCCTGGTGGGTGCCATGCTGGCCATGTTTGTCGTCGCCCTGATCAACTGGCGCTTCGATCCGGCATTCGGCGCAGAACTGCGTGCCAGTCTCAAGATCCCGCACGGTGACAGGCCGCTGGGCGAGGAAGCCTTGCGAGAAATGCTTGATAAGACTCGCAATGACGGCCAGTGAGCAGGCTTCATACCGAAATGTTCCACCTGGCCATGTTCAGTTTTCAAAATATAAACGTATCCTACGAAATCGACTGGAGGACACGATGAATATTCTCGGCGCGATCATTCTGGCGGCCTTGTTTCTTCTTGCAGTTTTTGCCTTGACCAACTGGTCGGTTCTGACAGCACCGACCACGCTGTCCTTTCTTGTTTTTGATATCGAGGGGCCCCTCGGGATCATCCTGCTGGGCATCACACTGGTGCTGGTGGCGCTTTTCGCCCTGTATGCCCTGACCCTGCGCACCAATATGCTGATGGAGTCGCGCCGCCACAATCAGGAATTGCAGGCGCAAAGGAAGCTCGCGGAAAGCGCAGAGACCTCTCGCATCAGTGAGCTGCATGCGCAGATCGAGCGGGAGTTCGCTCAATTGCGCGGCGTGATCGGCGAGACCGACGCTCGCATCGACACGGTGGATCAGGCGATGAGACAATCGCTCGAGGAAGCCACCAACGGCCTCGCTGCCCTGGTCGGCGAAATGGACGACAAGCTCGACCGCGTGCTTGCGCGAGGCGATAACTAAGGCATTCACCCATCAGAAGGAGACAATCATGAGCACCCGTGACGACTATGTACGCAAGATGCATTCCCTGCTGGATAAAGGAAGTGCCGAGATCGACGTTCTGGAGGCCAAGGCGGAAGAGGCCGAGGCCGGGGCGCGTGACGAATACCGCAAGCAGATCGCGGCGCTGCGCGCGAGGCAGGAAGAGGCCCGTGCCAAGCTGGCGTCGCTGCGCGATGCAGGGGAAAGCGCCTGGCAGGATTTGCAGGCGGGTGTCGAGATGGCGTGGGAGGCCATCGGCGAGGCAATTGAATCTGCCCGTGCCCGTTTCAAAAAATAGAGGGACGCGCGCAGAGCCCGATCATCCGATCATAACGGCCACCTCCAAACCTATTTGGGGAGAGGGTGGTTATCGGTACGCCGCTTGGTGGCTGACCGGCATGCAGTCTGGATTTGTCGTCGCGCGCTAAGCTGCCCGTGTCGGCCAATCCGGCAGGGTGAGAGTTTTCGGATCGAGACCGGCGGCCACGGCAAGCAGTTCGAATTTCAATTCATGGCAGGGCAGGTCCTGCCATGCCGGGATGGGATGATCAGAATTTCCGACGTTGTTGCGGAGCGGGCGTCCCGCGGCCCTCGATGTGGCGGAAGGTGATGCGTCCCTTGCTCAGGTCGTAGGGCGAAAGCTCGAGCGAAACCTTGTCTCCGGCGATGATGCGAATATGGTGCTTGCGCATCCTGCCCGCGCTGTAGGCCACGAGATGGTGGCCGTTGTCGAGGGTGACGCGAAAGCGGGAATCGGGCAGCACTTCATCCACCACGCCATTCATTTCGAGTAGTTCTTCTTTGGCCATTGCCGTCTCTGCAGAAAAAACAAAAAGAAAAAGCCCGGCAGATGCCGGGCTCATCCGGTGGGGAGGTCAAGCGGGCTTGAACCCGGATACTCCCCCGAACAGGCAGGTGCGGCGGCGAGCCGTGCCTGCCTGGCCGTTTCAGTCAGCGGGGCGAATGTTCGACGCCTGCTGACCCTTGGGGCCAGTGGTGATGTCGAAACTGACGCGCTGACCTTCGGCCAGAGTTTTGAAACCCGAGCTCTGGATCGCGGAGAAATGGGCGAAGAGATCGTCGCCACCGCCTTCGGGGGTGATGAAGCCAAAGCCCTTGGAATCGTTAAACCACTTCACAGTACCTGTTGCCATAATCTTGAATATCCTAAAAAAAATAAATAAAGGGGATAGCCCCCGAATGGGACGATGGTCAAGACAGCAGAGTGATGATGTAGAAACCTGCAGGACGCAGGTACTGAACCAGACAACAACAGGAGTACTTGAAGATCGCTGCGCGAACTATGCACGGGTTCGTGTGCATTTGCAAACAATATTTTCCGATCGTCGCAGCCGGGTCAGGTGAAAGCCATTCCCTGAACTGCCAGCCTGCCATCGGGTCGCCTACAAAGCAGGGCTGCACGATGGAGAGTGCGTTGCCTGTCGCAGGATCGAATTGCCTGCTGTCTACGCAAACAGCTGGATCGCAAAACCGTCCCGTTCCCACTCGCCCCTCATCGACCAGCCCGCGCTTTCGGCAATCGCACCGAACTCGTCGCCCCGGAACTTGTAGGAATTCTCGGTATGGAGCGTCTCGCCCAGGGCGAAGTGAAAACGCCGACCGGCCACGTGCACGGTTTGCTCGTCGAGGCTGACCAGATGCATCTCGATGCGACCTGCGATCGGATTGTAGAAGGCGTAATGGCGGAACAGGGCACGATTGAAATCCGCTTCCAGCTCGCGGTTCATCCTTTCAAGCAGATTGAGATTGAAGGCGGCGGTCATCCCGGCCGCATCGTTGTAGGCGCTATGGAGTCGCTCCGGGTCCTTCTTGAGATCGAAGCCGATGAGAAGCTCACCGCCATCACCGGCCAGGCGACGAAAGCGCCCGAGCAGTTCGGCCGCTTCGGCGGGCGCGAAGTTTCCGATGCTGGAGCCCGGATAGAAGACCAGTCGTCGACCCGGTGGCAGGTAGGGCGTGGCTGCTTCCAGCGCATGAATGAAATCCATGCTCAGCGCGGTGACGGCGAGTCCGGAATACTCGTTGGCGAGCGATCTTGCCGCTGCGGCCAGGGAGTTTCCGGCGATGTCGAGGACCACCACCTGGCCGGGACGCAGCGCATCGAGCAACGCTCGCACTTTCATGCAGTCGCCCGCGCCCGGCTCGACGATGCAGTCAACCACACCGATGGCGGCCGCAATTTCGGGCAGCCGCGATGCCATCAGCGCCTGTTCGGTGCGGGTCAGGGCATATTCGGGCTGCGTGCAGATGGCTTCGAACAGACGGCAGCCCGGTTCGTCGTAAAAGTATTTGGGCGGAATGGATTTTGGGCTCGCCGCCAATCCAGCCAGAACGTCGGTGCGGAAGTCGTCTCGCCCGGACGGAATTTCCAGGAAGCGAAAGCTCACCAGCGGGCCCTCAAGCGCTCACCGATACGTTCAGCCCGGCCTGAAGCTGGCCGATCTCCGCCGCCTGGGTCAAGCCGTGCCGATGGAAAACAGCCAGCACCGGGTCGCGCAGTTCGGGGGCGCAACTCACCAGCAGGCCGCCGCTGGTCTGGGGGTCGGTCAGCAAGGCCCGTTGCCATTCGGCGATGCCGTTGGCCAGGCTCACCTCATGACCATAGCTGGCCCAGTTGCGCTGGCTGGCACCGGTGATGTGGCCGCCTTTTGCCAGTTCGCCCACCCCTTGCAGCAACGGCAGACGTGACAGTTCGATGCGTGCCGATAGATTCGAGGCACGGCTGATTTCGAGCAGATGGCCGAGCAGGCCGAAGCCGGTGATGTCGGTCATCGCATGCACGCCTTCGAGTCCGGCGAGTTCGGCGCCCGCGGTGTTGAGTTGTGTGGTGGTGGCAATCATCGCGGCATACTGGTCTGCGCTCAGCGCGTCCTTTTTCAACGCCGCGCTGAAGATGCCCACGCCCAGCGGCTTGCCCAGGATGAGGATATCGCCGGCCTGGCCGCTGGCATTCATTTTGACCTTGCGCGGGTTCACCACGCCGATCCCGACCAGGCCATAGATCGGCTCCGGCGCATCGATGGAATGACCGCCGGCGATGGGGATGCCGGCCTGGCGGCATACCGACTCGCCGCCGGCGAGAATCTGCCGGATGACATCGTTGGGCAGCTTGCCGATCGGCATGCCGACGATGGCCAGCGCGAACAGCGGCCGGCCGCCCATGGCATACACATCGGACAGCGCATTGGTGGCGGCGATGCGACCGAACTCGAATGGATCGTCGACGATGGGCATGAAGAAATCGGTGGTCGCCACGATCGCCTGTTCGTCGTTCAGGCGATAGACGGCGGCATCGTCACCGTGCTCGATGCCGACCAGCAGGTCGGGATAGGCTTCGGCCAGATGCGAGGCAAATGGGGTGTCGGCGAGGATGTCGCGCAGTACCGCGGGCGCGATCTTGCAGCCGCAGCCGCCGCCGTGCGAGAACTGGGTAAGTCGGATGGGCTGGTTGGGAAGGGGGCTGTTCATCGACCGAATTCACCTATCAGTTTCTGTACTGCCGATCGCTCGCATGCGGGTTCGAAAAGCGCGGCACGCGCCGCGCACTGCTCGGCCAGCCTGGCGTAGAAAGCCGCATCCGTTTCGGCGCGGGCCATCAATTCGGCCAGGGCGCAGCTGTTTGCCAGGGGATAGTAACCCGAATAATTCTCGCCCAGCATCCCGACATTGCCGGCAATGTCCGAGGCCAGCACCGGCACGCCGGCGGTGACCGCCTCGACGATGGCATTGGCGCCACCCTCCATGCGCGAGCTTTGCACCAGCAGGCGGCAGCCGGCGACGATGCGTCGGGTATCGGCATGCTTGCGCATGCCCAGCCATTTCCAGCGGGAAATCTGCTGGCAGCGCCCGGCTTCCTGCGCCATTTCCGGAGTCAGGGCCTCGCCGACGTGCAACACCCGGATGCGCGAATCCGCTGGCAGTAGATCAGCGGCATAGGCGGCGCGCAGGGGGTCCTTTTCCTCCCGCAGATGGGCCACCACGCCGATGTCGAAAGTGCGCTGCCGCTTGGGCCGGGGGGCGAGGGTCGGGGCCGACTGGAAGATCACGCGAGTCTTGGCTTGAAGCTGAGCGTCCAGTTCGGCCCGTCCCTGCTCCTGCAGCACCACCAGGCGGGTGGCGAGCGCCAGCGAATGCTGCGCCGACGGGTCGGTGCGGATATCCCGGTAAAGATCGGTTCCGGTCAGAACAACGATCAGCGGGCGCTGCGGAAAAGCCTGTGCGAACGTGGAGATCGCCGGGTAGCTGCGGCGGGCATGCAGCGCGATCATCAGGTCGG
>JBGSTQ010000226.1:0-2176 GCA_041736375.1 Thiobacillaceae bacterium | reverse complement strand
GCGCTGGCCGCATTGGCGCCCCAGGTCGATGAGATCGTCATCAGCGCCAACCGCAACCTCGAACGTTATGCGGCGTATGGCGGTCGCGTGGTGCCCGACCCCCTGCCCGGCTTTCCCGGCCCGCTGGCGGGTGTCCTGGCCGCGCTCGATGCGGTGACGGCGGACTGGCTGCTGGTGGTGCCGTGCGACACCCCGCATCTGCCGGCCGATCTGGCAAGCCGCCTGCTGCAGGCGGCACAACGTGACAATGTGCCGCTTGCCGTGGCGGCGGACGAAGAGCGTCAGCACCACACCTGCTTCATCGTCCGTACCGACCAGCGGGACAGCCTCGCCACCACGCTGGCGCAGGGCGAGCGCGCGGTGCGTCGCTGGCAGGCAGGGCTGGCGTCGACGACGGTGCGCTTCGATGCCGCCTGCTTCGCCAATTTCAACCAGCCCGACGATCTCAAATCCTGATCGGTTCCCCGCAACAGCGCTCGATCAGCCTTGCGGGCTGTCGGCAATCTTCACGCAATACAACTGCCGGTGTTCCGGCACGCCAAACGGACAGGCGCCGCATTCGCGGCTGCCGGGCACGGCGTAGTCAATGAGCTTGGGGTAGGCGAGCTTCAGGCCGTTCATTTGTGCGTCGAACTCTTCCAGGGTGCGCTCGCCGCTTAACCGAGGATTGCGTGCCTTCTCCTGGCCGCTTTCCTCGCAGTCGACGAGATAGGTCTAGGTGCTGGTAATCGGGTCGAACAATTGCCTAAAAATCATGCGGGTTTCCTGAAAAGTCTTCAGGATGGGGTGAGCGCCTCGTCCAGAAGTTCCACCCAGTGCTTCACCGGAATCGCCGTGCCGGATTGCAGGTGAGTGAGGCAGCCGATATTGGCGGTGACGATCATCTCCGGCTGTCCTGCCTGAAGATTTCCGAGCTTGCGCGCCTTGAGCTGGTTGGCGATGTCCGGCTGCAGGATCGAATAGGTGCCGGCCGAGCCGCAGCACAGGTGTTTTTCGGCCACCGGCGCGAGTTCGAAGCCGGCGTCGGCAAGCACGGCCTCGACCCCGCCAGTGAGCTTCTGCCCGTGTTGCAGGGTGCAGGGGGGATGGTAGGCGATGCGCCTGGGGGCAGGGCGCGCGGCCAGAGGTTTCAGGGCTTCGCGCTCGGCGGCGAGGATTTCGGACAGGTCCTTGGTTGCGGCCGATACGCGTGCGGCTTTTTCCGAATAGGCGGGGTCGTTGCGCAGCAGCCAGCCGTAGTCCTTCACCATCACGCCGCAGCCCGAGGCGGTCATCACGATGGCCTCCACCCCAGCGTCGAGATGCGGCAGCCAGGCGTCGATGTTGCGCCGTGCGGCAGCCAGGCCAGCATCGGTGTCATTGAGGTGATGTGGGAGGGCTCCGCAGCAACCGGCATTCTCCGCCGCGATCAGCGAGATGCCGATGCGGTCGAGGACGCGCGCGGCGGCACTGTTGATGTTGGGCTTGAGGCCGGGTTGCACACAGCCCTGCAAAACCAGCATGCGTCGGGCATGGCTCGTGCGCGGCCAGTCGCCAGCGGCTTCAGCCGCAGGGATGCTGGCTTTGAGGAAAGCGGGCATCAGGCCGCGCACGCTCTGGCCGAGCTTCAGTGCGGTATTGAACAGCATCGGTGAGCCGAGGCCGGTCTTCAGTGCGGCGCGGGTGGCGGCGGCACTTGCGCTGCGCCCGACTTTTTCCTCGACGATGTGGCGGCCGATGTCGAGCAGCTTGCCGTATTCGACTCCCGACGGGCAGGTGGTTTCGCAATTGCGGCAGGTCAGGCAGCGGTCGAGGTGGAGCTGCGTTTTCGCGGACGGTGTCGCGCCCTCGAACACCTGCTTCATCAGATAGATGCGGCCGCGCGGCGAGTCGAGTTCGTCGCCGAGAATCTGGTAGGTGGGACAGGTGGCCAGACAAAACCCGCAATGCACGCAGGTGCGCAGGATGCGTTCGGCAGCCTCGCCGTCGGGGGTGTCGCGGAAGATATCGGCGAGCGTGGTCTGCATGTCAGAAATCGGGGTACAGCCGGCCGCGGTTGAAAATGCCCTTGGGGTCGAAGCGCTGTTTGAGATTGCGGTGCAGCGTCAGCAGCGCAGGTGCGAGCGGGGTGAAGGCGCCGTCGGGCGGCGTATTGCCGCGGAACAGGGCGGCGTGGCCACCGGCTGATTTCGCCGCT
>JBGSTQ010000218.1:0-6426 GCA_041736375.1 Thiobacillaceae bacterium | reverse complement strand
CTGCTCGATGCGGCGCTGGCGCGAGGCCGAGACCGGCTCCGGGGTATAGGTTGGACGTGCGTACTCGACACGGGTCGCGGGGGTGTCTGCGTGCTGGCAGCCGCAACTGGGCGCTTGCGTCTCCGCCGCATCCTGGCTCGCGGCAGGTGCAGGCGAAGAATGCTCGTTGCGTGCTGCAAGACGCGCCGCGGTAGCACTGCTGGCTGCCGGCGCGTTGCCAGTGGCCAGACCCTTCTTGCCGTAAATTGAGAGTGCCTGACGGCGGGCCATCGCGGCTTCCCTGCCGCTGAGGCGCCTTTCTGTCGAACTTGCAGTCGCTTGGCTCATGGATGGATTCCTTTGCTTCAGCCGTTGATCGTGGGATCGCATGTCGCTTCGATCCCGCCCTTGGAGCGAAATATACGGAGACCAACGCATAATGAAAAATGAATAATATTTATTGTTAACATTTACTATGGTGTATGCATGACACTCGTCCTATAGGGGAAAATCCGCCATGAACGTGACCTTTCGCCAGTTGCGCCTGCTGGAAGCCGTGGCGCGCAATGCCAGCTACACCCGCGCTGCCGAGGAAATGAACCTGACCCAGCCAGCGGTCTCGACGCAGATCCGCCAGCTCGAGGAAGAGGTCGGCCTGCCGCTGTTCGAGCAGATGGGGAAGAAGATCTACCTGACCGAGGCAGGCAAGGAAGTGGTTGCCTTCAGCCGTACCATCGCCGAGCAGTTCCGCGACATCGAATCGGTGCTGGACGACATGAAGGGCGTGAAGCGCGGCATGCTGTCGCTGACGGTAACCAGCACCGGCAAATACTTCGCGCCCTATCTGCTGGCGGCGTTCATCAAGCATCACCCCGGCACGCGGGTGCATCTGGAAGTCACCAACCGCGAGGACCTGGTGGAACAGTTGCAGGAAAACATCCCGGACATGGTCATCATGGGTACGCCGCCGGACAACATGGAACTGACCGCCCAGGCCTTCATGCAGAACCCGCTGGTGATCACCGCCCGCCCGGATCACCCGCTGGCGCAGATGAACCGAATCCCGCTGGGCCGCCTGGCCGAGGAGAATTTCATCCTGCGCGAGCCCGGTTCGGGCACCCGCAACGCCGTGGAACGCTTCTTCAAGGAGCGCGGCGTCAAGCTCAACACAACCATGGAAATGAGCCGCAACGAGGCGATCAAGCACGCGGTGATGGCCGGCCTCGGGCTCGGCATCGTCTCGCTGCATACGCTGGAGTTCGAGCTGACGCTGAATCGCATCGCCATTCTCAGCGTCGAGGGCTTCCCGATCATGAAGGAGTGGTACCTGGTCCACCGCAGCGGCAAGCGCATGTCGCCGATCGCGCAGGCATTCAGGGAATTCGTGCTGAACGAGGCCGGCAACGTGGTGACCCTGCCACAACCGCAGCAGGCGACGCGCACGCGCCGCCGCGTCACCCGCTCATGAGTCGTGAATCACCCACATCGCGTCCGACACCAGGCAGACGCCGCCGTAGCGCTTGAGAATGGGGCGGATGACCTCGATCACGCGGGCGGCCTGCTGCTCGTCGCAGGCGATCGTCATCAGCACGTTGCCCAGACCCTGCACGCTTTCGTAGCGGACCCCGCGCTCGCCGCGGCCGCCGGCGCGCGGCACGATGGTGTAGCCGACGACGCCGATGCGGTCGAGTTCGTCGATGACGTTCTCCAGCTCGATTTCCTCGATGACGATTTCGATGCGCTTGACCGGTTTCATGGGATTCCCCGACTATTGGCTGGCGAGCCACTGGGCCGCGCCAAAGTATAGCGGGATGCCCAGGACGATATTGAACGGAAAGGTGACGCCGAGGGACAGCGTCAGGAAAAGCGCGGGGCTCGCCTCGGGAATCGCCAGGCGCATGGCGGGCGGCACCGCGATGTAGGAGGCGCTCGCGGCCAGCACGGCGACCAGCAGGGTGCCGCCCACACCGAAACCGAGTACCCAGTGGCCAACGGCGAGCCCGATCGCCCCGCCGAGCAAGGGCATGGCAATACCGAACACCAGCAGGGACGGACCGACCTTACCGAAATCGCCGATGCGGCGCGAGGCTTCCATGCCCATGTCGAGCAGGAACAGGGACAGCACGCCCATGAACATCGTCTCGTAGAACGGCAGGATCTTGTTCAAGCCGGCGGGCTGCGCGATTGCGCCGATCAGCATGCTGCCCAGCAGCAGCACGACACTGCCATTGGTGAAGGCGTCGTGTACCAGTTCGCGGCTGACCCGCTTGTCGTGGCCGTTGCCATTTCCCCTGCGCGCCATGTTGGCGAGCACGAGCCCGATGATGATGGCCGGCGACTCCATGATGGCCAGCATGATCACGGGCTGGCTCTCGTAGGGCACCTTCAGCGACTCCAGGAAAGCGATCGCGGTCACGAAGGTGCCGGCGCTGACGGAGCCGTAGTGGGCCGCGATGGCTGCGGCGTTCAGGCGATCGATGCGAACCGCCAGCAAAAGGATCAAATAGGCGATGACGGGAAGCCCGAGGCCCAGCCCGACGGCCGCGACAACCGCGCCAATGGCGCCTGCGGGGTCGACTTTGGCCAGCTCCATCCCACCGTGCAGACCGATACCAACCAACAGATAAATCGACAGCGCCTTCGTCAGGTCGGGCGGGAATTTAAGATCCGAGCGTACCAGCTGCGCAAAAAAGCCCAGCGCAAAAAACAGGATTGCCGGAATCAACATGCTGGACAGGCTGAACATGACGGGCCTCCGGGATGATCACGCACACGGTGGTTACCGGCCCATCCTAAGCAGCCCAATCCATAAATAACAATATTGCTTTTTAATGATGATCATTCATTATCATGAATGATCATCGTGCAAAGGGTTTTCCCAAAAAGCCTCCCTGCGCATCCGATCACGTGACGCAAAAAAACCGCCTGACATGCAGGCGGTTCTTCGGGCAGTGTAAGGCGACTACTTCCCGGCGCCGCTCACGGCCGCGAGGATGCCCTGCAGCAGGGCGACCGGGGTCGGCGGACAACCCGGCACTTCGACATCGACCGGAATGACGTTGGAAATCTTGCCGCACGAGGCGTAGTTCTCGCCGAACAGGCCACCAGCCACATTGCACCCGCAGCCGCAGTCGCCCATGGCCACCACCCACTTGGGCTCCGGGGTGGCGTCATAGGTGCGCTTCAACGCCACTTCGAGGTTGCGCGAAACCGGACCGGTGACCAGCAGCAGGTCGACATGGCGAGGACTGGCGGCGAACTTCACGCCCATGCCCTCGATGTTGTAGTGCGGGCCGTTGATGGCGTGGATTTCCAGTTCGCAGCCGTTGCAGGAACCGGCGTCGACGTGACGGATGGCGACGGCCTGGCCGAACACCTTGAGGATTTCCGCATGCAGCTCCTGCTCGCGGATGCGCAGCGCCGGGTCGGCCTGGATCGGCTGCTCGGAGACGATGCCGGTCTTGAATATTTTCTGCAGGATCAGATGCGTTGCCATGTTGGGTATCTCTAGCGCACGTTATAGAAGCGGCGCCCCGCCGCGATAGCATCATCCGCACGTCCCGAGAACATCGCGTCGGGGGCGCCGCTCCTACAGGACGGGGGACACATTTTCATAAGTCCACTCCGCTGTAGGAGAGGTTGAACGATTTGTTGATCAGCGGGAAATCGGGAACGATGTTGCCTAGCATGCCGACTTCCAGCAGCGGCCAGTTCTGCCACGAGGGATCGTGCGGATGCACCCGGTCGAGTGTGCCGTCGGCGCCGACTCGGACCGCCACCACCACTTCGCCGCGCCAGGCTTCCACCCAGCCGAGGCCTTCGCATACGGCAGAAACCGGGGCAAGCGTGGTACGGAGTTCGCCCGCCGGCAGACGCTTGAGTATGTCGCGGATCAGGCGCATCGATTCGTATACTTCGGCGAAGCGCACTTCGGCGCGCGCCAGGACGTCCCCGCGACGCTGCGTCGCCATGCTGACGTCGAGCTGATCGTAGGGCGCCTGCGGGAACTGGGCGCGGGCATCCCAGGCCTGCGCGCTGGCGCGACCGGCCAGGCCGGTCAGCCCCAGCCGTGCGGCCAGGTCGGGTTTGCAGATGCCGGTATTGGCGAAGCGGTCCTGCAGGGTGGCATGCTCGTCGTAGATGGCCTTGAGCGAATTTACCTCCGCTTCGATGCGGCCGGCCTCGGCCGCAAGTTCCGTCTTGCCACTGTCGGCAATGTCCACCGCCACACCACCCGGCACGATGCAGTCGAACAGGTAGCGGTGGCCGAACAGTTTCGCGGTGAGCCGCAGCCAGTCTTCCTTCAGTCGCCAGAACTGCATGAAGCCGAAGGACAGCGCGACGTCGTTGCCGAGGTAGCCGAGGTCGCCCAGGTGGTTGGCGATGCGCTCGATTTCCAGGAATAGCGCACGCAGCCACACGGCGCGCTCGGGCACCGCGCTGGCGGTAGCGGTTTCCACTGCCATGCAGTAGGCCCAGGCATAGGCACTGTGGGAATCGCCGGAGACGCGTCCGGCGAGCCTGGCCCCGGTGGCGAGGTCCATGCCCTCGAAGCGTTTTTCCGTGCCCTTGTGGGTGTAGCCGAGGAGTTCCTCCAGCTTGAGGACGCGCTCGCCGATGATGGAGAAGCGGAAGTGCCCCGGCTCGATGGTGCCAGCGTGGATCGGGCCGACCGGAATTTCATGCACGCCCTCGCCGTCGACGCGGATGAAGGGGTAGGCGTCGGTGTCGTGGGTGGCGAGCGAGCGGGGATCGAAGTCCTTGCGCAACGGGAAGACATCCGCCGGCCAGGCGCCGTGGCGCAGCCATTTTCGATCGTCCACCGCGCCCTCGGCACGGATTCCCAGCAGGTCGAAGGTCGCGCGCTGCATGCGGTCGGCCTGCGGGAAAATATGCGCCAGGTCGGGGTAGGCCGGCATCTCCGAGGACAGGGCACAGTTCACCCAGGCAAGACCTGCGCCGGTGAGGAACACCACATGGATGCCGAAGCCGCCCCTCTCCCCATCCCTCTCCCGGGGGGCGAGGGGGACAGGGTGCGCCTGCAGCGCGCCTGGCGCTAAATGGCGGTCGTCCGACCCCCACAAGGCAATGAGTTGCCCGCCTTCGTCCTTGACCGCGCGGGCCAGCGCGAGCAGTTGGCCAGCCTCCATCTGACCGCGCCAGATGTGCTTACCGAGTGGGTCGAGGTGCCAATCGTGTTCGCCGATCTTCATCGCGTGCCCCTTGAAGAAGTCGTCGCGAGCGGCGCGAGAGCAAGGCGGACGGAGCGCAGCGACGAGAAATATCTGGGCCGATAGGCGAGGAGCGAGCACCGCCCAACGCAGTTATCGTGACGCGCAGTAGGTTTATTCATGGGGGATCAGCCTCCCAGAAGTTGCGCGGCCTGCCTGTACCAGGCTGCGAGATACGGCGGGATGAACAGGCCCAGCATCAGCACCAGGCCCAGGTGCATGAACACCGGCGCCAGCGCAGGCTGGTGCGACAGCTTCGGCAATTCGGTCTCGCCGAATACCATCGGCTGCACCTTGCCGAAGATCGAAGCGAAGGCCACGCCGAGCGCCAGCAGCAGGAAAGGCGTGGCCCAGGGATGCTCGTGCATGGCCGTGGTGATGATGAGGAACTCGCTGGCGAACACGCCGAACGGCGGCACGCCGAGGATGGCGACGGTGCCCAGCATCAGGCCCCAGCCGATGGTGGGATTGGTCTTGATCAGCCCACGGATGCCGCCCATCAGCTGTGTGCCGGCCTTCTGCGTGGCGTGGCCGACGGCGAAGAAGATGGCGGACTTGGTGAGCGAGTGCATGGTCATGTGCAGCAGCGCCGCGAAGTTCGCCACCGCGCCGCCCATGCCGAAGGCGAAGGTGATGAGGCCCATGTGCTCGATCGACGAGTAGGCGAACATGCGCTTGACGTCGGTCTGGCGCTTGATCAGGAAGGCGGCCAGCACCACCGAGAGCAGGCCGAATCCCATCATCAGGTTGCCCGCCATGTCGTTGCCGAGCGCGCCGTCGACCAGCACCTTGGAACGCATCACCGCGTACAGCGCGACGTTGAGCAGCAGGCCGGAGAGCACGGCGGACACCGGCGTCGGGCCTTCGGCGTGGGCGTCAGGCAGCCAGCTGTGCAAGGGCACCAGGCCGACTTTGGTGCCGTAGCCGACCAGCAGGAAGACGAAAGCCAGCGACAGTACCGTGGGCTCCAATTGCGCCTTGACGCCGTTCAGGTGCGTCCACAGTAGCGCGGTGCCGCCCGAGCCCAGCACTTTCTCTGCCGCGAAGTAGAGCAGGATGGTGCCGAACAGCGCCAGCGCGATGCCGACGCCGCACAGGATGAAGTATTTCCAGGCCGCTTCCAGCGCCGCCGGGGTGCGATACAACGAAACCAGCAGCACGGTGGCCAGCGTCGCGGCTTCCATCGACACCCACAGGATGCCCATGTTGTTGGTGG
>JBGSTQ010000217.1:0-6442 GCA_041736375.1 Thiobacillaceae bacterium | reverse complement strand
GGCAGGAATCTCGGCATAGGAAATCACTGCCAGCCGCGGCAGTCCGCGCCGCAGCAGACGCGACATGACCGGGCGCAGGCCGGGCGATACCAGCAGCACGGCCGGATGACCCGCGGCTTCCTGGCTGGCGACGGCGCGCTCGGCGGCCTCGTTGACGGCATCCAGCGTCATCGGCGTCAGCAACGCCTCGCCCTCCTCGCCCATCTCGTTCAATAGCCGGCTTTCGGTTTCGGCGGCCAGTCCGATCACCTGCAGGGTGTCGGCCCCCTCGAACAGGCGGTCGACGATGCTGCGCCCCAATGCCGCACGCACGCTTTCCACCAGTTCGTCGACCGTCTGCGTGGTCGGTGCGCGTGCCGCCAGGGTTTCGAACAGGGTGCGCGCATCGCGGATCGACACCCCCTCCTCGATCAGCTGCTGCAATACCGCCTGCACCGTGGTCAGCGGCAGATAACGCGGGGTGACGTCCTCGATCAGGCCGGGGTGGCTGCGCGACAGGGTGTCGAGCAGCTGCTGCACCTCGGTGCGGCCGAGCAGTTCGGCGGCGTGATGGCGGAATACCGACTCGACCTGACGGGCGATCAGATCGGCGGCATCGAGTACGACGAAGCCGCGGAGTTCGGCTTCTTCCACCCGCTCAGCCGCAATCCACACACCCGGCAGGCCGGTCAGCGGGTCGGTCCCGCCCTCGCCATCGATCCGTCCCAGCACGTCGCCCATGTCTACGGCCAGGACCATGCCCGGAGGAATGGTTCCGCGCGCGCGCACCACGCCTTTCAGGGTGACGCGATAGGTATTGGGTTTGAGTTCGAGGTTGTCGCGCACGCGGATCAGCGGCACCACCAGCCCCATGTCGCCGGCAAAACGGCGACGTGCCTCGGTAATGCGGGCCAGGGCCGATCCACCCTGGTTGCGGTCGACCAGCGGGATCAGTCGATAACCGACCTCGAGCGCCAGCACATCCACCGGTGGGATGTCCTCCCAACTGACATCCGCAGGCGCCTCGGCTTCTTCGATCGGTTCGATTTCCTCGGCTTCGAATCGGGCCGACGGCCGCTGTCGCTGGGTAATCCAGAAGCCCGCGGCGGCGAGCACCGCGGCGATGGTCAGAAAGGCCACATGGGGCGTTCCCGGGATGGCCCCCAGCACCGCCAGCACCGTTGCCGCGATATAGAGTGTCTGCGGCCGGCCGAATACCTGGGCGGAAAATTCGCGGCTCAGATCCTGCTCGCTCGACGCCCGGCTCACCACCAGGCCGGCTGCAGTCGAAATGATCAGTGCCGGGATCTGCGTCACCAGGCCGTCGCCTATCGTCAGCAAGGCATAACGCCCGAGCGCTTCGGTCATGCCGAGATCGTGCTGCAGCAGGCCCACGGTGACGCCGCCGATCAGGTTCACCAGCAGGATGATGATGGCGGCAACGGCATCGCCGCGCACGAACTTGGACGCGCCGTCCATTGCCCCATAGAAATCGGATTCCCGGCTGATCTCGGCACGCCGAGAACGCGCCTCGGATTCGCTGATGAAGCCGGCGTTGAGGTCGGCATCCACCGCCAGCTGCTTGCCCGGCATCGAATCCAGGGTGAAGCGCGCCGCCACCTCGGCGATCCTCCCGGCACCTTTGGTGATGACGACGAAATTGATTATGACGAGGATCAGGAACACCACCAGGCCGACGGTGTAATTGCCGCCCACCAGAAAATTGCCGAAGGATTCGATGACCTTGCCCGCTGCCTCCGGTCCGGTGTGCCCCTGCAGCAGGATGATGCGGGTGGAGGCGACATTCAGGGCCAACCGGAACAGCGTGGTCAGCAGCAGCACCGTGGGAAACACCGAAAAGTCCAGCGGCCGCCGCGCGTTGAGACTGACCAGCAGCACCATCATCGACAGCGCAAGATTGAGCGTGAACAACACGTCCAGCATGATGGTCGGCAGCGGCAGCACCATCATCGCCAGAATCAGCATGACCAGTACCGGCACCGCCAGCCGGTTGAGCGGCATGCCCAGCACCATCGCCCCCTCGGCGCTGCTCACCCGATCACCTCGTTTATCGTTCCGGGCCTGACGTTTGCGTCTTTATACCCGCCAGGGTGCTCCCCCGTTCGGGGCGAGGGTTGCGGATAACCAGCGACTTGCCCGCCCGCGGGCTTAGTCGAATGGCTAGAGGTTCCATCAGAGGGAGGCGAAGCCTGTGTTGCAGGTTTAGTCCCCCCTTGCTGCTGGCGCTGGCGCATCCGCGCGCGCACTTCGGGACTGCCTTCGGCCTCCCGGGCTTCGGCCAGCACTTCCTGCCACGTCATCGCGTGACGGCGCAGATAGCGCCACCAGCGCCAGCCTCCATCCAGAACGGCAACGATCGCCAGCGCCGCCATCACACCCAGCAGACCGCGGCCGACCCAGGCCGAGGTAGCGACGGCCGCCGCTTCCACTCCGCCCTGCGCCAAACCCAGCAATGACGTCCAGCCCGAGGAGATCGCCCACCCCACGGCTGCGGCCACCAGCGCCAGCTTGAGCAGGGTTTTCAGCAGATCGAACCAGCCCTCGGACGAAAAAAGACGCCCAAGCGGTGCCAAAGGATTGAGCCGGCGTGCATCGGCCTGCATCCGCTGCGGGGCGAACACCCAGCCCGACAGCAGCATCGGTGCCACCAGCGCGGCGATGAATACCACCGCCAGTACAGGAAGAAACAGCAACAGCAACTCCAGCGCCTTGGACATCACGGCCTCGTCCGCAACGGGCTGGCCGGCATGACGCAAGGCGGTCTCGACCAGGTCGCCCAGGCCCTGCAGCAGGCGGGGGGCGAGCCATCCCAGCACGGCCAGCGCCGACAACAAGACGACCCACGCGGTGAGTTCGGTTGAACGCGGCACGTCGCCCGCTGCACGCGCCTGCTGCAGGCGCCGCGGACTTGCCGGTTCGGTACGCGAAAGATCAGTCTCCTCGGCCATCCTTGCCTCGATTTATGCGAGGCAGTCTAGCACGAAGCCCGGCTGCACTGGATGGGTGCAAGATGGCGCGTCGGGCAGATGGTGACGAAAAAAATGGCCCGCCATGAAACATGGCAGGCCATTCATTTAATGGGTCAGCGGAGCCGGATCTTCCGATGCCTTAACGGGTGTAATTCGCGGCAGCAAAGTCCCAGTTGACCAGATTGTTCAGGAAGGTCTCGACAAACTTCGGCCGCAAATTGCGGTAATCGATGTAGTAGGCATGTTCCCACACGTCGATGCACAGCAGCGGGGTATCGCCAGTCGTCAACGGCGTGCCTGCGGCGCCCATGTTGACGATGTCGACCGAGCCGTCGGCCTTCTTGACCAGCCAGGTCCAGCCGGAACCAAAATTGCCAACGGCGCTGGTCTGGAATGCTTTCTTGAACTCGTCATAACTGCCCCATTTGGCATTGATGGCATCCGCCAGTGCGCCGCTCGGTGCGCCGCCGCCATTGGGCTTGAGGCAATTCCAGAAGAAGCTGTGGTTCCACACCTGCGCGGCGTTGTTGTAGATGCCCCCCGCGGGCGCCTTCTTGACGATGGATTCGAGGTCCAGCGGCTCGAATTCGGTGCCCTTGATCAGGTTGTTGAGGTTGGTGACGTAAGCCTGATGGTGCTTGGCATAGTGGTACTCGAAGGTTTCCTGCGACATGTGCGGCACAAGCGCGTCCATGGCGAACGGCAGGGCGGGAAGGGTGTGTTCCATTTTCGACTCTCCTGAATTGAATGAAAGATGATGATTCAACAGTATTTCTGGCGGGCGTGACATTCTGATGTGCACACGTTGTCGCCGGACTTGAGCAATCACTCCGAAGGCCATAGGGCCCAACAAAAATGACTGACGTGCAAAATCGAGCTTGAGCCGTCATCAGCACGTCAACGACCAGGGTTTGTATTACGAGTTCAACCAGTTTGAATCCTGGCCGGAGGGTGTTCCGTATTCAACGGCAACACAAAAATCTGAATTGGTCGGGGCGAGAAGATTCGAACTTCCGACCCCCTGCACCCCATGCAGGTGCGCTACCAGGCTGCGCTACGCCCCGACGAAGGCCGAGATTCTATCAGATGACGCGCGCTGCAGGATAGGACATCAACTCAATATTTTAAGTATCGCGGCGATTTCCGCACGCAAATTTCCGGGCACGGGGATAGGCGAGGCAACAGCGGGTTCCGAAACGCCACCGTTTGGCTCATGCTCGAGACGCTGGCGGGCTCCATGAATGGTAAAGCCCTCGTCATAAAGCAGTTCACGAATACGTCGGATCAACAGCACTTCATGATGCTGGTAGTAGCGCCGGTTGCCACGCCGCTTGACCGGCCGGAGCTGGGTGAATTCCTGCTCCCAGTAGCGCAGCACGTGCGCCTTGACCGCGCACAACTCGGATACTTCACCAATGGTGAAATAGCGCTTGGCCGGAATCGGCGGCAGTTCACTCAGCGGTGGGCGTTCCAAGATTGGCGCCTTCTACCTGGGATTTGAGTTTCTGGCTGGCGTGAAAAGTCACCACCCGGCGCGCGGAAATGGGCATTTCCTCGCCGGTCTTGGGATTGCGGCCGGGGCGCTGGGGTTTTTCACGGCACTGAAAGTTTCCGAACCCGGACAATTTGACGATGTCGCCCTGCTCCAGAGCATGACGGATTTCATCAAAGAATGATTCAACGACATCCTTGGCTTCGCGTTTGTTCAGTCCCACTTTTTCGAACAAAAGTTCAGCGAGGTCAGCTTTGGTCAGGGTCGTCATCGTGCGTGTTGACTTGGTGTGGATTGGGGGCTGAACGTCAATTATGAGCGCAGGACTGCGCCATGTTCGCGGATGACCGTTTCGGCCAGTCTGGCCACCACATCGTCCACTTCCTTATCCGTCAGTGTTCGTTCAGTATCTTGCATAACTACCCGGAAAGCAAGGCTTTTTTGGTTTTCGGCAACACCCGGACCACGGTATTCGTCGAACACGCCAAGGCTCTGAACAATCGCCGGTGCGACATTCTGCAGGGTGGCCAGCACCTCCCCGGCCGCGATGTCCGAAGGCATGACAAAAGCCAGGTCACGGCGCACCAGCGGAAAACGGGAAAGCGATACATGACGCGGCAGAACACGCCGCGCAATCGCCTCGTCATCCAGCTCGAACAGTACCGGCGCGGCGGGCAAATCGAAAACCGGCACCAGGCGCGGGTGAAGCACGCCGAGCCAGCCAATCGGCTCGCCGTTGAGCTCCAGTCGGGCGCACTGCCCGGGATGCAACGAGGGGTGTTCACCCCGTCGTGAAACCAGCGTGCCCTCGAACAGCCGTTCGAGATCTCCTTTGACGTCAAAAAAATCAGCCCGGCGCGCCGGCGCGCCCCATTGTTCAGGCTGGACAGGGCCATAAACTAGCCCGCCCAGTCGCATCGGCTGAGACAGACCCTCGGCATCGGAGAGGTAAACCCGCCCCAGCTCGAACAGGCGTACACGATCCTGCTGACGATTGAGGTTGTGGCGCAAGGTATCGAGCAATCCGCCCCACAGCGTGGTCCGCATCACCGACAACTGGCTGGCGATCGGGTTGACCAGCGTTAGGGGCTCGAACCCGGCCTGCAGCGCGCTCTCCCAAGCAGGATCGACGAAGCTGTAGGTCACGACTTCCTGGTAATCCTGGTCAACCATCATCTGCCTGACGGCCTCCTCGCCCAGCAAGGTCTCGTCCTGGGGCAGCATCTTAGAGGGCGCGGCGGGCGGCTGCGCCGGAATATTGTCGTACCCGTGAAGGCGAACCGCTTCTTCGATCAGGTCTTCCTCGATCGCCAGATCGAAGCGAAAACTGGGCGGCGTGACGATCAATGCATCCTCCCGGCGCTCCACCGCGGCGCCGAGCGCAGCCAGATTGCGCGCCACCACATCCGCCTCCAGCGGAATGCCCACCACGCGATTCAAACGCGCGAGGCGCAAGACGACAGGATCGCGCTGCGGCAGACTTCCTGCGCATTCGACCAGTGGCCCGGCACGACCGCCGCAGATGTCGATCAGCAGCCGGGTGGCGCGTTCCATGGCCTTGCGGGTGGCGCCGAAATCGACGCCGCGCTCGAACCGGTGCGAGGAGTCGGTGGACAAGCCGAGCCGGCGTGCACGTCCCGCAATCGCGGCAGGGGCAAAGAATGCCGCCTCGAGAAACACATCGACCGTGACCGTCTCGACGCTGGTCGGCTGTCCGCCCATGATGCCGGCGAGCGCGACCGGTCCGCTGTCATCGGCCACCACCAGCATGTCCGGGTCAAGCTCGACCGTCTGGCCATTGAGCAGTTCCAGGCGCTCCCCTGCGCGCGCCATGCGTACTTCGATGCCGCCGTGCAGGCGCGAAAGCGCGAAGGCGTGCATCGGCTGGCCGAGCTCAAGCAGCACGTAGTTGGTGATGTCCACCGGCGCACTGACCGGGCGGATGCCGCTGCGTTCGAGCCGCTCGGCCATCCAGCGCGGC
>JBGSTQ010000186.1:0-21660 GCA_041736375.1 Thiobacillaceae bacterium | reverse complement strand
CGTACCCGCTTGCCGCCGCCGAGCACGGCGTAGCGCATTGCCTGGTGCAGGCGCTGGGGAGCGATCTGCGGCGCCGGCAGCAGTTCGCCGAGCAGCGATTCCATGCGTGCCTGACAGGCCTGGGTCCAGGCGAGAAAATCAGTCATCCGTACTTTCTGCCTGATAGGGTTTCAGTTTGTCGTCTTCCAGTATGCGGACCTGCTGTTCGGCATTCGCCAGCTGCTGGCGGCAGTACTGCAGCAGCTCCGCACCGCGCTTGTAGGCACTGAGCGAGGTTTCGAGCGGAAGTTGCCCAGATTCCATTTCGGTGACGATCGCTTCCAGTTCCGCCAGGGCGGATTCGTAATCTTTGGGAGGGGAAGAGGGTCGGGATTTGGCCATGTGCGCAGACCGGGCGGGAAACCGGGCAGAAAAAGGACGTTACTTTAACAAATCTGAAGGAATCTTGCTTTTTGATGCGACCCAGCCAGCTGGTGATATTGAAAGTAGCAAGGGGCCTCGCGGTTGACCCGCGACGGTGTAGCGCTTACCATCGCGGACTTTTGTTTGTTTGGCGATTGCTTACATGCGCAAGAAACTCGTAGCCGGAAACTGGAAAATGCATGGCAGCCTGGCTGAAAATGCCGCCCTGCTGTCAGCGTTGAAGCCTGCCCTGGCCGGCATCGACGCCGTTGTCTGCGTACCGTTTCCCTATCTTGCCCAAGCGCAGGCCGAGCTGGCCGGCTCCTCCATCGCGTGGGGCGCACAAAACCTTTCGCAGCATTCCAAGGGCGCCTATACCGGCGAGGTTTCCGCCTCCATGCTGCGTGATTTCGGCTGTCGCTTCGTCATCGTCGGGCACTCTGAACGGCGCAGTCTGTATGGTGAATCCGATCAGCAGGTGGCAGCAAAATACATTGCCGCCCAGGCCGGCGGGTTGACCCCCATCCTGTGCGTGGGCGAGTCGCTTGAGGAGCGGGAAGCAGGTACGACCGAGCAGGTCGTGGCGCGACAGCTCGATGCCGTGATCGCTGCCGCAGGCGTTGGCTCGCTTGCCAATTCGATTGTTGCCTACGAGCCGGTGTGGGCGATCGGTACCGGCAAAACGGCCAGTCCCGAACAGGCCCAGGCCGTGCACGCCTTCATTCGCAGCAAAATTGCCGGACTCGATTCGGCGGTGGCAAACGATCTGGTGATCCAGTACGGGGGTAGCGTAAAAGCTGCCAATGCGGCAGAATTGCTGGCCCAGCCTGACATTGATGGCGGCCTCATCGGCGGCGCCTCGCTGAACGCGGAAGAGTTCGCCGCGATCTGCCGGGCGGCCAAACAGTAGAGCTCACGTTAGAGAATCATGGAAACATTTGTCTGGATCATCCACGTCATTATCGCGATCGCGGTGATCACGCTGGTGCTTTTGCAGCACGGCAAGGGCGCCGACATGGGCGCGGCGTTTGGCAGCGGCTCGTCGGGAAGCCTGTTCGGCTCGACCGGGTCGGCCAACTTCCTCAGCCGCGCCACGGGTATTCTGGCTACCGTGTTTTTTCTGACCAGTTTGGGTTTGGGTTATTTTGCGCTGCAGCAGAAACAACCCAGCAGTGTTGTGGAAAGGCATGCGGTCCCTGTACAGACGCAGCCTGCACCCGCACAAGTTCCGGTTTCTCCGTCGAAAGTCACGGACATCCCGGAGTAAGCAGTCATCGGGGAACACCCCATTGCCGACGTGGTGGAATTGGTAGACACGCTATCTTGAGGGGGTAGTGACTTCGGTCGTGCGAGTTCGAGTCTCGCCGTCGGCACCATCAATTTTCCTGATTGCCACATTAGTCAGGGCTATCAACCAAGTGGTTGATTTTATTGGCGAAAACGGCTTTTTTTCGTCTTGACAGAGAGTGTTGCGCAACACTACACTCGCTTCACAATTAATTCATAGAATCCGGCGCCGCCGGGATCAAATGGAGGGGCGAGGTGCTGGAGAATTATCTCCCGATTCTGTTGTTCATTCTGGTCGGCCTGGCCTTCGGCGTGGTGCCTATCGTGGCTGGCTGGTTGCTCGCCCCGAGCCGTCCTGACAGCGAAAAGCTCTCCCCCTATGAATGCGGCTTCGAGGCGTTCGAAGACGCGCGCATGAAGTTCGATGTCCGCTACTACCTCGTCGCCATCCTGTTCATTCTGTTCGATCTTGAAATCGCCTTCCTTTTTCCGTGGGCCATCGTACTCGAGGAAATCGGCCTGGCCGGTTTTGTCGCGATGGTGGTGTTTCTCGGCATCCTGGTGATCGGCTTCATCTACGAGTGGATGAAGGGAGCGCTGGAATGGGAGTGAGGCTTTTGAGCCGTTGGGCGAGGGGCCCCGCGCCAGCGGGGATCGACCCGGTGAAAAGGCCTGGCCGCGACGCGCTGCGGGTTGTTCTCTCGCCGATGCATGCGGAGCGGGCGCGAGTGAGCCGTTGGGCGAGGGGCCTCGTGCGCAGCATGGGGATCGACCCGGCGAAGAGGCTTGCCCGCCACCCGCGGGTGGCTGGCAATTCCGGCGAGTTTTCCGGGCGGGCGCGTTGCGCTTTGTTTGCTGGGAGTCTCGCATGAGCATCGAAGGCGTCCTCGAACAGGGCTTTGTCACGACCAAGGCCGACCAGCTGATCAACTATATGCGCACCGGCTCGATGTGGCCGATGACGTTCGGTCTCGCGTGCTGTGCGGTGGAAATGATGCAGGCGGGCGCCTCGCGCTACGACCTCGACCGTTTCGGTATCGTGTTCCGTCCGAGCCCGCGGCAGTCCGATGTAATGATCGTCGCCGGCACGCTGTGCAACAAGATGGCACCGGCGCTGCGCAAGGTCTACGACCAGATGGCCGAACCGCGCTGGGTGATTTCCATGGGTTCGTGCGCCAACGGCGGCGGCTATTACCATTATTCCTATTCGGTGGTGCGCGGCTGCGACCGCATCGTGCCGGTGGATATTTATGTTCCCGGGTGCCCGCCCACCGCAGAAGCGCTGCTGTTCGGCATCATCCAGCTGCAGAACAAGATCCGCCGCACCAACACCATCGCCCGCTGATTGCCCATGCCCCAGACCCTGGATACCCTCGCTTTGTCGCTTGAAAACGTGCTCGGCGACGCGCTGGCGCAGTGGTTCGTGCGCCTGGGCGAGCTGACGCTTGTGGTCAAGCCGCAGCACTACGAATCGGCGATGCGTACGCTGCGCGACCATCCCGATTGCCGCTTCGAGGAACTGATCGACCTGTGCGGGCTGGATTATTCAGCTTACGGCGATGGTGCATGGGAGGGCGCGCGCTTTGCCGTGGTGGTGCATCTGCTGTCGGTGTCGAACAACCAGCGCGTACGGGTTCGGGTTTTCTGTCTCGATGACGACCTGCCGGTGGTAGCGTCGATGGTCGACATCTGGCCATCCGCCAACTGGTTCGAACGCGAGGCCTTCGATCTTTTCGGCATCGTGTTCGATGGGCACCCCGATCTGCGCCGCATCCTGACCGACTACGGCTTTATCGGCCATCCGTTCCGCAAGGATTTCCCGCTGTCGGGCAACGTGGAAATGCGCTACGACCCGACCCAGCAACGGGTGATCTACCAGCCGGTGTCGATCGAGCCGCGCGAAGTCACCCCGCGCATCGTCCGCGACGAGAGCTACGGGGAAGGGCGCTGATGGCTGAGATCCGCAATTACACGATGAACTTCGGCCCGCAGCATCCCGCTGCGCACGGCGTGCTGCGCCTAGTGCTGGAGCTCGACGGCGAGGTGATCCAGCGTGCCGATCCTCACATCGGCCTCTTGCATCGCGCCACCGAAAAGCTCGCCGAGCACAAGACCTTCATCCAATCGGTCCCTTACATGGACCGGCTCGACTATGTGTCGATGATGGTCAACGAGCATGCCTACGTGATGGCGATCGAGAAGCTGCTCGGCATCGAGGTGCCGGAGCGCGCGCAATACATCCGCGTGATGTTCGACGAGATCACCCGCATCCTCAATCACCTGCTTTGGCTGGGCGCGCACGCGCTCGACGTCGGCGCGATGACGGTATTCCTCTACGCCTTCCGCGAGCGCGAAGACCTGATGGACTGCTACGAGGCCGTGTCCGGCGCACGCCTGCACGCGGCCTACTATCGTCCCGGCGGCGTCTACCGCGACCTGCCGGACAGCATGCCGCAATACCAGGCGCAGCACACCCGCAACGCAGAAACCATGAAGTCGATGAACGCCAACCGGCAGGGTTCGCTGCTCGACTTCATCGAGGATTTCACCCAGCGCTTCCCGACCTATGTCGACGAGTACGAGACGCTGCTGACCGACAACCGCATCTGGAAGCAGCGCACCGTCGGCATCGGCGTGGTGTCGCCCGAACGCGCCAAGGCGCTGGGTTTTACTGGGCCGATGCTGCGCGGTTCCGGCGTCGAATGGGATCTGCGCAAGAAGCAGCCCTACGAAGTCTATGACCGCATGGATTTCGATATCCCGGTTGGCACCAACGGCGACTGCTACGATCGATATCTGGTGCGCATCGAGGAGTTTCGCCAGTCCAACCGCATCATCAGGCAGTGCGTCGACTGGCTGCGCAAGAATCCCGGCCCGGTCATCACCGGCAACCACAAGGTGGCGCCGCCCGACCGCCTGTCGATGAAGCAGAACATGGAAGAGCTGATCCACCACTTCAAGCTCTTCACCGAAGGGATGCATGTGCCGGCCGGCGAAGCCTATGCGGCGGTCGAGCATCCCAAGGGCGAATTCGGCATCTACCTGGTGTCGGACGGCGCCAACAAACCCTATCGTCTGAAAATCCGCGCGCCGGGCTATGCGCATCTGGCGGCGCTCGACGAGATGAGCCGCGGCCACATGATCGCCGACGTCGTCGCCATCATCGGCACGCAGGATATCGTTTTCGGGGAGATCGACCGCTGATGTTGTCGCCAGAATCCCTTGCCTTGATCGACGTCGAGGTCGCCAAGTACCCCACTGAGCAGAAGCAGTCCGCGGTGATGGCTGCACTGCGCATCGCACAGACCGAGAAGGGCTGGCTCAAGCCGGAGCTGATCGAATACGTCGCGCATTATCTCGAGATGCCGCCGATCGCCGCCTACGAGGTCGCCTCCTTCTACAACATGTACGACACGCAGCCGGTGGGGCGCCACAAGATCACCCTGTGCACCAACCTGCCCTGTGCGCTGATGGGGGCGAACGAGATCGCCGAGCACCTGAAGCAGAAACTCGGCGTCGGATTCGGTCAGACCACCGAGGACGGACGCTACACGCTGAAGGAAGGCGAATGCATGGGCGCCTGCGGCGATGCGCCGATGTGCCTGCACAACAACCACGCCATGCACACCCATCTCACGCCCGAGAAGGTGGACGAGTTGCTGGACAAGATGAAATGAGCCTGCTGACGCCCACTCCCCTGGTCTGCAGCTGGACCCAGGCGCTCGACAACCCGGGATCGCTGGCGACCTATGTCGCCCACGGCGGCTATCAGGCGCTGCGCCGCGTGGTCACCGAAAAAGTCTCCGGCGACGCCATCATCGCCGAGCTCAAGACCAGCGCCCTGCGCGGACGCGGAGGCGCGGGCTTCCCCACGGGCCTGAAGTGGAGCTTCATGCCCCGTGCGTTCCAGGGTGACAAGTACATCGTCTGCAATAGCGACGAGGGAGAACCGGGGACCTTCAAGGACCGCGATATCCTGCGTTACAACCCGCACCAGCTGATCGAGGGCATGGCGATCGCCGGCTACGTGCTCGGCGCAAAGGTCGGCTACAACTACATCCACGGCGAGATCTTCGATTGCTACGAGATTTTCGAGGCCGCGCTGAAAGAGGCGCGTGACGCCGGCTATCTCGGCGACAAACTCTTTGGCACCGACTTCTGTTTCCAGTTGCACGCCCATCATGGCTACGGCGCCTACATCTGCGGCGAGGAAACCGCGCTGCTCGAATCGATCGAGGGCAAGAAGGGCCAGCCGCGCTTCAAGCCGCCGTTCCCGGCAAGCTTCGGCCTGTACGGCAAGCCGACCACCATCAACAACACCGAAACACTCGCTTCGGTACCCTGGATCGTCCAGCACGGCGGCCAGGCCTTCCTCGAACTTGGCAAGCCGAACAACGGCGGCTCCAAGCTGTTCTCGGTGTCGGGCCACGTCAACAAGCCGGGCAACTACGAAGTTCCGCTCGGAACGCCATTTTCCGAGCTGCTGGAGCTGGCCGGCGGGGTGCGCAGCGGACACAATCTGAAGGCCGTGATTCCCGGCGGCTCATCGGCGCCGGTGCTGCCGGCCGACATCATGATGGACTGCACCATGGACTTCGACTCCATCGCCAAGGCCGGTTCCATGCTCGGTTCGGGCGCGGTCATCGTCATGGACGAGACCGTTTGCATGGTGCGTGCGCTGGAGCGGCTGTCGTATTTTTACTTCGAGGAATCGTGCGGCCAATGCACGCCGTGCCGCGAAGGCACCGGCTGGATGTACCGCATTATCCACCGTATCGAACACGGCCAGGGCCGACCGGAAGACCTGGACCTGCTCAACAGCGTGGCGGGGCGCATCGGCGGTCACACCATCTGCGCACTGGGCGACGCCGCGGCGATGCCGGTGCAGAGCTTCCTCAAACATTTCGGCAATGAGTTCGCGTATCACGTCGAACACAAGCGTTGCATGGTGTAACCCGATGGCCCTTCTGAACATCGAAATCGACGGCAAGCCGCTCCAGGTCGAGAGCGGCAAGACCATCATGGACGCAGCCAGCGCGGCGGGCATCACCATTCCGCATTTCTGCTATCACAAGAAGCTGTCGATCGCGGCCAACTGCCGCATGTGCCTGGTGCAGGTGGAGAAGGCACCGAAGCCGCTGCCCGCCTGCGCGACTCCGGTGACCGACGGGATGAAGGTGCAGACCCGCTCCGAATACGCCATCAACGCACAGAAGAGCGTGATGGAGTTCCTGCTCATCAACCACCCGCTCGACTGCCCGATCTGCGACCAGGGCGGCGAGTGCACCCTGCAGGATCTGGCGGTGGGCTACGGCGGATCGTCGTCGCGCTACCACGAAGTCAAGCGCGTGGTGCGCGAGAAGAACCTCGGCCCGCTGATCGCCACCGACATGACGCGCTGCATCCATTGCAGCCGCTGCGTGCGTTTCGGTCAGGAGATCGCCGGCATCATGGAACTCGGCATGGTCGGCCGCGGCGAGCACACCGAGGTCATGCCCTTCCTCGAATCCCATGTCGCCTCCGAACTGTCGGGCAACGTCATCGACCTGTGTCCGGTCGGTGCGCTGACCAGCAAGCCTTTCCGCTACCGCGCCCGCACCTGGGAACTGTCGCGCCGCCACTCCATCAGCCCGCACGACAGCCTCGGTTCCAACCTCGAGGTCCATGTCAAGGACAACCGGGTGATGCGCGTGCTGCCACGCGAAAACGAGGACGTCAACGAGTGCTGGCTGGCGGACCGCGACCGCTATTCGTATGAGGGGCTGAATACGCCCGAGCGGCTGACCTTGCCGATGATCAAGAAGGATGGTCAGTGGATCGAAACCGACTGGACGGTCGCGCTCGAGTTCGTCGCCGACCGTCTCAAGAAGCTTGCTCCGCAGGAAATAGGCGCGTTGTCGACGCCCTATCGCCCGGCGGAAGAACTCTACCTGCTGCAGAAGCTGATGCGCTCGATGGGCAGCGGCAACGTCGACCACCGCCTGCGGCAATCCGACTTTGCGCTCGACGACAAGGCAAGCGGAGGCTTCTGGCTGGGCATGCCGGTTACCTACATGTCGCGCCTCAACCGCATGCTGGTGGTGGGCTCCAACCTGCGCAAGGACCATCCGCTGATGGCGCACCGCATTCGCGAGTCGGTTCGCTGGTACGGCCAACTCAATCTGATCAATGCCGCAGAAGACCAGTTTCTCGGCAAGGTCCACACCAAGCGCATTGTCGCGCCGTCGCAGCTTTCTGCCGCCCTTGCCGGCGTGTGCCGCGCGCTGGCTGAACTGAAGAACGTTGCAGTGCCGGATATCGCTGCGCACGGCATCGTCGACGACACCGCGCGCAAGATGGCCGAGAGCATTGCCGGCGGCGAATCCCGCGCGGTTTTTCTCGGCAACATGGCGCAGCATCACCCCAGCTATTCGCAGATCCATGTGCTGGCCCAGGAAGTGGCGCGCCTTGCCGGGGCGAGCTTCGGGGTGCTGGGCGAAGCGGCCAACAGCGTCGGTGCGATGGCGGTCGGAGCCGTTCCGGTTCATGGCGTCCTCGGCACGCCGGCGATCAAGGGAATGAATGCGCAGCAGATGCTGGCCCAATCGCTGCGTGCCTATCTGCTGCTCGGGGTCGAGGCCGAACTCGATACCCACGACCCGGTTGCCGCCATGCAGGCGATCGAAGGTGCGGAATTTGTCGTGGTGATGTCCCCCTACAAGGGTCGCTCGCTCGACTATGCCGATGTGCTGCTGCCGATCGCGCCGTGGACCGAAACCTCCGGGACCTTCATCAACACCGAAGGCCGGGTGCAAAGCTTCAACGCTGTCGTCAAGCCGCTAGGCGAAGCTCGGCCGGCATGGAAGGTGCTGCGCGTGCTGGGCAATCTGCTCGGCTTGTCCGGTTTTGATTTCAACGATTCCAGGGAAGTGCTGCGCGAGGCCCTGGGCGAGACGCCGACCGGATCGGTGCAGGCCTACCTCAACAATGAAGTGCGTGGCGTGAAGGTGACGCCGGCCCATCCCGGCAAGGGTCTGGAGCGGGTGGCCGAAGTGCCGATCTACCAGACCGATGCGGTGGTACGGCGTGCGCCCTCGCTTCAGATGACGCTCGATGCGGCGCTGCCGGTGGCGCGCATGAACAGCCGCCTGATCGCATCGCTCGGGCTGCAGGAAAACGGACGGGTGTCGGTCCGGCAGACCGCCAGCGCGCTGACCCTGAAAGTCGAACTCGACGACCTGCTGCCCGACAACTGCGTCCGCGTTCCCAGCGGCCACCCGCTGACCGCAGGCCTGGGGCCGATGTTCGGTATGATCACGGTGGAGCCGGTCTGATGGAAGCGATAGCCATGGACTGGTCGACTATACAAACCGTCGCCTGGACGCTGATCAAGATTCTTGCGCTGGTCATACCGCTGATGCTGGGAGTGGCCTACCTGACCTACGCGGAAAGAAAGATCATCGGCTGGATGCAGGTGCGCATCGGTCCCAACCGCGTCGGCTATCTAGGCCTGCTGCAGCCGATTGCCGACGGCTTGAAGCTGCTGATGAAGGAAATCATCATCCCTTCCGGCGCGAGCCGCGGCCTGTTCGTTCTTGGTCCCATCCTCGCCATCGCCCCGGCGCTGGCGGCGTGGGCGGTCATCCCCTTCAGCGACGGCCTGGTGCTCGCCGACATCAACGCCGGTCTGCTGTACGTCATGGCGATCACCTCGATGGGGGTGTATGGCGTGATCATCGCCGGCTGGGCGTCCAACTCCAAATATGCCTTCCTCGGCGCCATGCGTTCGGCGGCGCAGATCGTGTCCTACGAAATCGCCATGGGCTTCGCCCTGGTCGGCGTACTGATGGCGTCGCAAAGCCTCAATCTCACCGACATCGTCCAGGGCCAGTCGGGCGGTCTGCACCAGTGGTACATCTGGCCGCTGTTCCCGCTGTTCCTGGTGTACCTGATCGCTGGTGTGGCGGAGACCAACCGCGCGCCGTTCGACGTTGCCGAGGGCGAATCGGAGATCGTCGCCGGCTTCCACGTCGAGTATTCCGGCATGGCCTTCGCCGTGTTCTTCCTTGCCGAATACGCCAACATGATCCTGATCGCCGCGCTGACCACGCTGATGTTCCTCGGCGGCTGGATGTCGCCGCTGCCCTTCCTTCCCGACGGCTTCCTCTGGTGGGCGCTCAAGGTGGCGTTCGTGCTGTTCCTCTTCCTCTGGTTCCGCGCCACCTTCCCGCGCTACCGCTACGACCAGATCATGCGCCTGGGCTGGAAGGTGTTCATCCCCATCACCATCGTCTGGATCGTCGTCGTCGGCGCCATGATGCAGACGCCGTATGGTCATCTCTTCCACTGAGCGCGCCATGAGACGGATCACCCATTTCTTCGGCAGCCTGCTCCTGATCGAGCTGCTCCGCGGCATGATGCTCACCGGGCGTCACCTGTTCGCGCGCAAGATCACGGTGCAGTTCCCCGAGGAGAAAACGCCGCAGTCGCCGCGTTTCCGCGGCCTGCACGCGCTGCGCCGCTACCCCAACGGCGAGGAGCGCTGCATCGCCTGCAAGCTGTGCGAGGCGGTATGCCCGGCGCTGGCCATCACCATCGAATCGGAAAAGCGCGAGGACGGCACCCGCCGCACCACGCGTTACGACATCGACCTGACCAAGTGCATCTTCTGCGGCTTCTGCGAGGAATCCTGCCCGGTCGACTCGATCGTCGAAACCCGCATCCTCGAATACCACGGCGAAAAGCGCGGCGATCTCTACTACACCAAGCCCATGCTGCTGGCGATCGGCGACCAGTACGAAGAGCAGATCGCGAAGGACCGTGCGCAGGATGCGAAGTATCGATAATGAAAACAGCGCGAAGTATCGTTAAACCGCTATGACCTACACGACTGCGATCTTCTACTTCTTCGCCGCCATCCTGGTGTTTGCCAGCCTGCGGGTGATCACCGCGCGCAACCCGGTGCACGCCGCGCTTTTCCTGGTCCTGGCCTTCTTCACCGCAGCCGGCCTGTGGACGCTGCTGGAGGCCGAATTCCTCGCCATCACCCTGGTGCTGGTCTATGTCGGCGCGGTGATGGTGCTGTTCCTGTTCGTGGTGATGATGCTCGACATCAACCTCGACAAGTTGCGCGAGGGCTTCTGGGATTACCTGCCGCTGGCCGGTTTCGTCTCGGTGCTGCTGGTGATCGAAATGGCGCTGATCCTCGGCGGCCGTCACTTCGGGCTGGACGTGATGGCCACGCCCGCGCCGCACGCCGCCGATTACAGCAATACCAAGGAACTCGGACGCCTGCTGTATACCGACTACGTCTACGCCTTCGAACTGGCCGCGGTGATCCTGCTGGTGGCTATCGTCGCCGCCATCGCGCTGACACTTCGGCGCCGCAAGGACAGCAAGTACATCGACCCTGCCGAGCAGGTTAGGGTCAAGCGCAACGACCGGCTGCGCATCGTCAAGATGCAGTCGGAGAAGAAGCAATCAGGGGGTGAGGGCGCATGATTTCCCTGTCGCATTACCTGGTGCTGGGCGGCATCCTGTTCGCCATCAGCGTGCTGGGCATCTTCCTCAACCGCAAGAACGTCATCATCCTCTTGATGGCGATCGAACTGATGCTGCTGGCGGTGAACATGAACTTCATCGCGTTTTCGCATTACCTGGGCGACATCCACGGCCAGATTTTCGTCTTCTTCATCCTCACTGTCGCCGCGGCGGAGTCTGCCATCGGCCTGGCGATACTGGTGGTGCTGTTCCGCAACCTGCGCACGATCAACGTCGATGACCTCGACCAACTGAAAGGCTGACGCATGGACATGCAGACGCTCTATCTCATCGTGCCGCTGGCGCCGCTGTTCGGCGCACTGGTTGCGGGCCTGCTCGGAAAACTGATCGGCCGTACCTTGTCGCACCTGGTGACCATCGCCGGCGTCGCGGTATCGTTCATCGCCTCGGTGCTGGTGTTCCAGGACGTGCTCGCTGGTCACACCTTCAACGGCACGGTCTACACCTGGATGGCGCTGGGCGACCTGCGCTTCGAGGTCGGCTTCCTGATCGATGCGCTCACCGCGATGATGATGCTCGTCGTCACCTTCGTTTCGCTGATGGTGCACATTTACACCATCGGCTACATGCAGGACGATCCGGGCTACCAGCGCTTCTTCAGCTACATCTCGCTGTTCACCTTCTCGATGCTGATGCTGGTGATGAGCAACAACTTCCTGCAGCTGTTCTTCGGCTGGGAGGCGGTGGGCCTGGTGTCCTACCTGCTGATCGGCTTCTGGTACACGAAGGAGACGGCGATCTACGCCAACCTCAAGGCCTTCCTGGTCAACCGCGTCGGCGACTTCGGCTTCATCCTCGGCATCGGCCTGGTGCTGGCGTATTTCGGTTCGCTCGATTACGCCACGGTGTTCGCCAGGGCACCGTCGCTCGCCCACGAGACCATCAGCCTTTGGCCGGGCGAATCGTGGATGCTGATGACAGTCATCGGCATCCTCCTGTTCATCGGCGCGATGGGCAAGTCGGCGCAGTTCCCCCTGCACGTCTGGCTACCCGACTCGATGGAAGGCCCGACGCCGATCTCCGCGCTGATCCACGCGGCGACGATGGTGACCGCCGGCATCTTCATGGTCGCGCGCATGTCGCCGCTGTACGAGCTGTCCGACGTGGCACTCTCCTTCATCATGGTGATCGGCGCGATCACCGCGCTGTTCATGGGCTTCCTCGGCATCGTGCAGAACGACATCAAGCGCGTGGTCGCATACTCGACCCTGTCGCAGCTCGGCTACATGACCGTCGCGCTCGGCGCTTCGGCCTATTCGGTCGCGGTGTTCCACCTGATGACGCACGCCTTCTTCAAGGCGCTGCTGTTCCTCGCGGCGGGCTCGGTCATCATCGCCGTGCACCACAACCAGGACATCCGCTACATGGGCGGCCTGAAGAAGTACATGCCGATCACCTGGATCACCTCGCTGATCGGCTCGCTGGCGCTGATCGGCACGCCTTTCCTGTCGGGTTTCTATTCCAAGGAAACCATCATCGAGGCGGCCAAGCTGTCGCATCTTCCCGGTTCCGGCTTCGCCTATTTCGCCGTGCTGGCCGGAGTGTTCGTCACCGCCTTCTACTCCTTCCGCATGTATTTCCTGGTGTTCCACGGCAAGGAGCGCTTCCGTCAGGGACACGCCCACGGCAACGAGCCGGATGCGCACCACGACGACGCTCACCATGATCATGGGGGCGGCCACGGCGGCACGCCGCACGAAACACCGTGGGTGGTGACCGGCCCCTTGCTGGCTCTCGCGCTGCCCTCGCTGGCGATCGGCTACATGACTGTCGAGCCGATGCTCTATGGTGGATTTTTCGGCAATGCGATCTATGTCGCCGACCGCCATCCGGTGATGAACGAGCTCAACCAGCATTTCCACGGCGCGGTGGCGTTCGGCCTGCATGCCGTCGTCACCCTGCCGTTCTGGCTGGCGGTGGCCGGAGTCGGGCTGGCGGGATTCTTCTATCTCAAGCGTCCGGACATACCGGCGGCGATCCAGAAGCGCTTCGGCTTCCTCTACAGCCTGCTGATCAACAAGTACTGGTTCGACGAACTCTACAGCTGGGTCTTCGCCAGGGGCGCGCGCGCGCTTGGCGGCAGCTTGTGGCGGCGCGGCGACCAGAACGTGATCGACGGCTTCTTCATCAACGGCACCGCGCATCTGATCGAACGTTTCGCGAGGCTGCTGAGGGTCTTCCAGTCCGGTTACATCTACCACTATGCGTTTGCCATGCTGATCGGGGTGTTCGCCCTGGTGACGTGGTTCGCGCGGCTCTACTGAGACACCGAGCATGTTTGGATTCCCCGTTCTCACGCTGGTCATCTGGGTGCCCATCCTCGCCGGGGCGCTGGTGCTGGCCACCGGCTCCGACCGCAATGCCGCACTCGCGCGCTGGATCGCGCTGGCCGGCGCGGTGCTCGGTCTGGTCGTGGCGATTCCCCTCTACACCGGTTTCGATGTCACGACCTCGAGCATGCAGTTCGTCGAGAAATCCGCGTGGATTCCTGCATTCAATATCCACTACCATCTCGGCACCGACGGCATTTCGATGCCGCTGATCCTGCTGAACAGCTTCATCACCGTGCTGGTGGTGATCGCCGGCTGGCAGGTGATCCAGGACAAGGTCGCGCAGTACATGGCGGCCTTCCTCATCATGTCCGGCCTCATCAACGGCGTCTTCGCCGCGCTCGACGGCATCCTGTTCTATGTCTTCTTCGAGGGCATGTTGATCCCGCTATACCTGATCGTCGGCGTGTGGGGCGGCCCGAACCGCGTGTACGCGGCGTTCAAGTTCTTCCTCTACACGCTGCTCGGTTCGCTGTTGATGCTGGTGTCGCTGATCTACCTGTACTTCCAGTCGGGCGGCAGCTTCGACATCCAGACCTGGCACACGACCACGCTTGGCATGACCGCGCAGGCGCTGATGTTCTTCGCCTTCCTGCTGGCCTTCGGGGTCAAGGTGCCGATGTGGCCGGTGCACACCTGGCTGCCCGACGCCCACGTCGAGGCGCCCACCGGCGGCTCGGTGGTGCTCGCGGCGATCACGCTGAAGGTCGGCGCCTACGGCTTTCTGCGCTTCACTCTGCCCATTCTTCCGGATGCCAGCCACGAATATGCCTGGTTCGTCATCGCGCTGTCCCTCATCGCCGTGGCCTACATCGGCCTGGTGGAGCTGGTGCAGGCCGACATGAAAAAGCTCATCGCCTATTCGTCGATCGCGCACATGGGCTTCGTCACCCTCGGTTTCTTCATGTTCAATCCGCTCGGCGTCGAAGGCGGACTGGTGCAGATGATCTCCCACGGCTTCGTTTCGGCCGCGCTGTTCCTCTGCATCGGCGTCATGTACGACCGTCTGCATTCGCGCCAGATCAAGGACTACGGTGGTCTGGTGAACAGGATGCCGGTGTTCGCCGCCTTCTTCATGCTGTTCGCCATGGCCAACGCCGGCCTGCCGGCCACCAGCGGCTTCGTCGGCGAGTTCATGGTCATCATGGCCGCAACGAAGGTCAATTTCTGGTTCGCCTTTGTCGCCGCCACCACGCTGATTCTCGGGGCGGCGTACACGTTGTGGATGTACAAGCGCGTCGTGTTCGGCAACGTCACCAACCCGCACGTCGAGGAGATGCAGGACGTCAATGCGCGCGAGATCCTGATTCTCGGCGTGCTCGCCGTCCTCGTGCTGGCCATGGGCCTCTATCCCAAGCCGTTCACCGATGTCATGCATGTAACGGTGGTTGACCTGCTGGCGCATGTCGCGCAGAGCAAACTGCCCTAAGGTCCGACGATGAGCACCAGCCTGACTCAATTTGCCCCGCTGCTTCCCGAGATTTTCGTCCTGGTGATGGTCTCGATCATCCTCGTCATCGATGCCGCGGTCGACGACAGCAAGCGCTATGTCGCCTACGTCCTGTCGCTGTTGACGCTGGCGGGCGCGGCCTTCCTGACCCTGCGTGATTTTTCGGCCGCGCCGCTGACGACGATGGGCGGCCTGTTCGTCGACGACCCGCTGTCGGATGTGCTGAAGCTGTTTCTCTACCTCACCGTCGCCGTGGTGCTGGTGTATTCGCGCGACTACCTGCGTCAGCGCGGGCTCTACAAGGGCGAGTTCTTCGTGCTGGCACTGTTCGCGCTGCTTGGCATGATGGTGATGGTGTCGGCCAGCCATTTCCTCACGCTGTATCTGGGCCTGGAACTGTTGTCGCTGTCCCTCTATGCCATGGTCGCGCTGCAGCGCGACTCCAGCGTGGCGACCGAGGCGGCGATGAAGTACTTCGTCCTCGGTGCGCTGGCTTCGGGCATGCTGCTCTATGGCATGTCGATGATCTATGGCGTCACCGGCTCGCTGGCGCTGGCCGACATGGCGCACATGCTCGCCGACGGCACCGACCTGCGCATACCCCTGGTTTTCGGCATCGTCTTCATCGTCGCCGGCCTCGCCTTCAAGCTCGGCGCCGTCCCGTTCCACATGTGGGTGCCCGACGTCTACCACGGCGCCCCCACGGCGATGACCCTGTTCATCGGCTCGGCACCGAAGATCGCCGCTTTCGCCTTTGTGGTGCGCATCCTCGGCCAGGGGCTGGAGTCGCAGTTGACCGAATGGCGCGACATGCTGGTGATCCTGGCGGTGCTGTCGATGGCGGTCGGAAATATCGCCGCCATCGCGCAAACCAATCTGAAGCGGATGCTCGCCTATTCGACCATTTCGCACATGGGCTTCATGCTGCTCGGCATCCTGGCGGGCTCGGAGAACGGTTACGGCAGCGCCATGTTCTACGTCGTCGTCTACACTCTGATGAGCCTCGGCGCCTTCGGCATGATCCTGCTGCTGTCGCGTGCCGGTTTCGAGGCCGACCAGCTCGACGACTTCAAGGGCCTCAACCGCCGCAGCCCGTGGCTGGCTTTCCTGATGTTGCTGCTGATGTTCTCGATGGCCGGCGTGCCGCCTGCCGTCGGCTTCTACGCCAAGCTCGCCGTGCTGCAGGCAGTGGTCGAAATCCAGTACGTCTGGCTTGCCGTCGTCGCCGTGCTGTTCTCCCTCGTCGGCGCGTTCTACTACCTGCGCATCGTCAAGCTGATGTATTTCGACCAGCCGCACGACACTTCCCCGATCGAGTCCGCGGTCGATGCGCGCCTGCTCATGTCAGTCAACGGCATCGCGGTGCTGGCGTTTGGTATCCTGCCGCAGCCGCTGATGGCGGTGTGCGTCCATGCGGTCAACGCATCGCTGTAGTCCTTGCTGAAACGGGGCGCGGAGTTTACGCCATCGGCCCGCTCGCTGTTCGAGGGGTTCGCGTCTCCCGGCTTTATCTAGGGCTATCTTTGGTGTCACCGCGGCGGCCGATGGTGAAATGAGCAGCCATGGTTGGCGGTTGCTCCGGTTTGCCGCGTGAAAGGCAAATGATGATCATTGTTCCAGGCTGTCCCGCTTGACCGCTGCCAGGTCACAAGAACATGGCTGAACCGCTCGATTCGCCGGAAGAATTGCCTGCGCGGCCGCCGTGGTGGCGCAACTGGAAACTGATGCTGCTCGTCTGGCTGGGGATCGCTGCGTTGGTCGGGCTGGGTCTGCATTTCAACGTCGACCGCAGCGTGATCGCCGGCAGCGTGGTGATCATAGGACTGCTTTCCCATGCCTTTGTCTGGTTGCTGGGCATCATCGCCCTGGTACCGCTGATCGGTCCGATCATTGTCAAGGTACTGTCCATCGGTTTTATCTGGCTGCTCAACGCCATCGGCTATCTGGTGGCCTACGTGGCGATCCGGCGCGGCTATTCCAAGGATGTGCTGACCTATCGCGGACTGACGATCGCGCTCATTATCGGCATCGTCATCGGCTATGTGCTGGGCAAGCTGTTCTGAAGGGTCGGTCGCCCGCGCCTGAGCGGTGCCGCATGACCGGCCGGCTCGGAGCGAACGTGTTGTCGCTCCGCCCTACTGCTTGGCGTCGCGATCAGCCTGCCTGGGGACGGGCCAGAATGTTTTCCGCCAGTTGGCGCAGACTTTCGCCGGACAGATCGTTCGCGCTGTAATGCCAGTCATCTTCCCGGGCAGCGTAGTTGCTCGACAAGGATCTTAGATAGGCAGGGTCGTAGTGCTCCTGCAGCAGCGCGGCGACGAGACCCGGCCAGTCCCCGGACTGCGCCAGCGCCTGCCACTTTTCCACCGTTTCCCGCCCGCGCAGGGGAATCAGGTGGGCGAGCTGCTCGATGATCGGTTCGGGAGCAACCAGATAGTGCTGGTATTCCTCGATCAGCAGAGCGATGCGGGCGCTCAGGGAAACCTCCAGGCGCAGGCAGGGGCTGGCGCGCATGCGGGTGATCAGCCCCTCGGGGACGCGCAGCATGCCGATCTTGCGGCTTTCCGACTCGACATAGACCGGACGCTCCCTGCTGAATAGCTGCAGTCGCTGCCAGATTGCGCTCTCGAAGATCTTTTGCGTAGGCTGCGGCTGGCCGGGCAGCGAACCGAGGATCGAGCCGCGGTGCGCAGCCAGTTCCTCGAGGTCGAGCACCTGCGCCCCTTGCGCCGCCAGAGCCTGCAGCAGGCGACTTTTGCCGCTGCCGGTAGGGCCGGTGACCACGCGATAGCTGAACTCGTTGGGGAGTGCCGCCAGGTCGGCCACCACCTGGCGACGGTAGGCCTTGTAGCCACCATCGAGCTGGGCCGCGGCAAAGCCGATCTTCTGCAGGATGTGGGCCATCGCCCCGCTGCGGCCACCTCCACGCCAGCAGTAGACCAATGGCCGGTAGGATTTCGGCTTGTCGGCAAAATGGCACTCGAGATGCTGGGCGATGTTGCGCGACACCAGTGCGGCACCGACCTTTTTCGCATCGAACGGCGAGACCTGCTTGTAGAGCGTGCCGACGCGTTTGCGCTCGTCGTTGTCGAGCACAGGAAGGTTGATGGCGCCCGGAACGTGGTCTTCAGCATATTCCGCAGGCGAACGGGCGTCGATCACCTCGTCAAAACGGGTGAGGTCGGCTACGGCGGCGGTGCGTGAAGGCGGGCTAGACATGAATGGGGACCATCAAACTGCGCCATTCTCCCATGGCGGTGGCAGCGGCTGCAAAATTGCCTGGGGTTTGCGGTTCAAACCAGGTTTGCTTCGTTCAGGTGTTTTAACCGGCCAGGGTCCGGCCGTGGTTGTGAAAGCAGTGCCACTGGCTTGATGGCAGCGCAAGTCATACCGGAATCCTCTGGCAAGGGGCGGGTAGTATGGGGTGTGGAGGGAGTGATGGTGGCCGGTGTGCTGTCCATCAGAAGGCGGCAAGACTTCACTCGGCAAGTAATGCAGGACAACCGACTTGAAACCCGTCGCGCAGACCGCTAATGCCCGACGGGGAACTGCTTTTTACTACTGAATTACACTGCTTTGAGCGGTGCGCTTTTGCGGTCTTCGGCGCGGCGTCCGGTGATCTTTCTGCGGTCGGCCTTGATTTCTACCGGGAGGGCTGCATCGCGAGGCGCCACCCTGCGGTCACCCAATCGACGCTCCAAGGGAATGAACTCAACCTGATAAACCGGAAGTGCTGACATTGGAATCACCCTGTCCGCTGTTGATTTATTGTCAATAATAGTCGAAATTTCAACAAATTGACAAGTAAAGCTATACCGGCTAGGGATCTATTTCTTCCGTTTGTCGGCCCATCCGGCTGCGAAGCGGGTAGAAAGCGCTGGCTCCATCAGTGTTGGGGGCTCCGGACCAGGCGCTGTTTTTCGCGTTGCCATTCGCGATCCTTTTCGGCGGCACGTTTGTCATGCTGCTTCTTCCCCTTGGCCAAACCAATTTCCAGCTTGATGCGGCCTTTCGAGTAATGCAGATCGAGCGGCACCAGGGTAAATCCCGCCCGCTCGGTCTTGCCGATCAATTTGCTGATTTCAGCGGCGTGCAGCAGCAGCTTGCGTGAGCGGGTGGGATCGGGATGGATATGGGTCGACGCTGTCGGCAGAGGACTGATATGGCAGCCAATCAGGAAAACCGCGCCGTTCTTGACCACGACGTAGGCCTCCTTGAGTTGGACCCGTCCGGCGCGTATGGACTTGACCTCCCAGCCTTCCAGCATCAGACCGGCCTCGAATTTTTCCTCGATGAAATAGTCGTGAAATGCTTTTTTGTTGTCGACGATGCTCATGGCGCGCGTGCTTGCGTACAATTCTTGATTTTACAAGGCTTTCTGTTTTCATGGCTCGTGTGGAGAAAAGTGTGCTGGTGGCGCACACCCCCGAACGCATGTTCGAACTCGTTGACAGGGTCGAGGATTACCCGGCTTTCCTGCCCTGGTGCGGCGGCACCGAACTGAAATGGCGCGACGAGCTGAGCACCATCGCCACCATCAACATTGCTTACATGGGCATCCGCCAGAGCTTTACCACCGAGAACTCGAAAACCTTTCCCGGCGCGATGCGCATCTGTCTGCAGGAAGGGCCATTTACCCATTTGGAAGGAGACTGGTCGTTCAGGCCGTTGGGAAATGACGCCTGCAAGATCGAGTTTCGCCTCAATTACGTTTTTTCCAGCCGGGTGCTGGAAACCGTGCTGTCGCCGGTATTCAGCCATATCACCAACACCTTCGTCGATGCCTTCGTGCGCCGTGCGGACGAGGTCTATGCCTGATGACGCCTGCAAACGAAATTCATGTCGAGGTCGTCTACGCCCTGCCTGAGCAGCAGCCGATCCTGAAACTGACGCTGCCCGAAGGGGCGAGCGTCGAGGAGGCGATCCGCCGTTCCGGCGTGCTGGAGGCTTTCCCGGCCATCGATCTGGCCGTCAACAAGGTGGGAATATTCAGCAAGCTGGTCAAACTGGACGAAAAGGTGCGAGACCGTGACCGGGTGGAAATCTACCGGCCACTGATCGCCGACCCCAAGGAAGTGCGGCGCAAGCGGGCCGAGGAGGGCAAGATGACCAAAAAGGGAGGGGGCGACGCGGTGACAGCCGACAAGCAGACTCAGCCCGATGCGGCCGACTCTGCCTGATTAGCGGCCCGGTACCTGGCCTGGTTTTCGCCGTCAGTTGCCCGATCGGTTCGTGACCGTTGGCTGAAACTCAAACCGACCAAAAACAAAAAGCCTTCCGGTTTTATGCCGGAAGGCTTTTTTTCGGACCGAAACTCAAGCAGCGATCAGTTGCCGACCTTGATCATCGGATAGTTGTTCTGCTCGAGGCCCATCTTGACGTGCTCGCGGACGATCTTGGCCTGCTTCAGTACGGTGGCGCTGTCGCCTTTGGCGGCGGCTTCTTCGGCGGCCTTGAGTGCGCTTTCAGCGGTGGTCCACAGGGAATTCTTGGCTTGGGCCGCCTTGGCTTCGTCCTGTGCGGCCTTCAGTTCAGCAGCCGCTTCGGCGCTGATGGTCGGCTTGGCGGGTTCGGCCGGCTTGGCAGCAGCAGCGGGCTTGGTCTCTGCCTTTTCAGTGGTAGCGCAACCGGTCAATCCGAGCAGTGCGGCGCTGGTCAGAACAAGTAAAACTTTGGACATTGTTGGTTCTCCTCACGGTGTTGTGACATTCAGATGTTGGGCGGTTGAAGCAGAAAACCGCATCACGCCTCAGCAGGATGAGTGCTGACAGCAAGTTAGCCGCTTCGCCCGTTCGAGTCAACGGTTGCCCGGGCAAATTGGTTGGTAGATTTCGACCAAGCTCCCGTCATGGCGGACTTTCCCGCGTAGGACACCGCGGTTCAGAAGCCTGACGATTGTCGGTCATGGCGACCGGCGCGTATAATTCCGCTTTGCGTTAAGGAAATCCCATGCGTGTTCTGCAAAAAGCGCTGACGTTCGACGACGTTCTGCTCGTTCCCGCCCATTCCGCCATTCTTCCCCGCGATGTCAGCCTGACCACCCAGTTGACGCGCACCATCACCCTGAACCTGCCACTTCTGTCCGCCGCCATGGACACGGTAACCGAGGCGCGTCTCGCGATTGCCCTGGCGCAGGAGGGCGGCATCGGCATCATCCACAAGAACATGAACGCCGAGATGCAGGCCGCTCAAGTGGCAGCGGTCAAGCGCTTCGAGTCCGGCGTGGTCAAGGATCCGATCACCGTGGCGCCGCAGATGACGGTGCGCCAGGTGCTCGACATCACCCGCAGCAAGCGCATTTCCGGCCTGCCGGTGATCGATGGCAGCAAGGTGGTCGGCATCGTCACCAACCGTGACCTGCGCTTCGAAACGCGACTGGATCAGCCGGTGGCCAACATCATGACGCCGAAAGAGCGGCTGGTGACGGTGAAGGAAGGGGCCTCGCGCGAAGAGGCCCTGGCCTTGCTGCACAAGCACCGCCTGGAGCGCGTGCTGGTGGTGAACGACGCTTTCGAGCTGCGCGGCCTGATCACCGTCAAGGACATCCAGAAGTCGACCGAGCATCCGCTGGCGTGCAAGGACGCCATGGGCCGCCTGCGCGTCGGCGCGGCGGTAGGCACCGGCGAAGGCACGGAAGAACGCGTCGCCGCG
>JBGSTQ010000179.1:0-1949 GCA_041736375.1 Thiobacillaceae bacterium | reverse complement strand
ACGACGAAGCCGCCTGGAGGCCGAGGGCATGAGCCACCCGGCGAGGGCCCCGCGCAGCGGGATCGACGGCAAGGCGAATGCCGACGGAGGCCGAACTGGGCTGTTGGGTTCACGACGAAGCCGCCTGGAGGCCGAGGGCATGAGCCACCCGGCGAGGGCCCCGCGCAGCGGGATCGACGGCAAGGCGAATGCCGACGGAGGCCGACGTGAGTTGCTGGGTCCATGGCCAGGCTGTCAGAGGCCGAGGGCATGAGCAAGATCAATTTCATTCTGGCGCCTGTGCTGATCGGCTGTGCGCTGGGCGTGGTGCAGTCGCAGCATCAGGCGCGAACGTATTTTGTGGAACTGGAACGGCTAAAAAAGGAAGCGCGCGCCTTGGAAGAGCAGTGGGGCAAATTGCAGCTTGAACAGGGCACCTGGGCCAATCCGGCACGGGTCGATCTGCTCGCGCGCACCCAACTCGGCCTGATCACGCCACCACACGACCGGATCCGGGTTGAAACCGTGAGCGACGCGCCATGAACTACCACTCGCGCAAACTCCTCAAACTCAATCTTGCACCCTGGCGCATGGCGACCGTGGCCGGGTTGCTGCTGACCGGCCTAGGCGTGGTAGGCGGCCGCGCCTTCTATCTGCAGGGCCTCAATACCGACTATCTGCAGGGCAAGGGCAACGCGGTGGCCAACCGCAACCTGACCTTGCCCGCGCATCGTGGCATGGTTCTCGACCGTAACGGCCAGCTGCTGGCCATCAGCACCCCGGTCGAATCGCTTTGGGTGCGTCCGCAGGAACTGAAGCTTAGCGCTTCGCAGCACGCGCAACTGGCCAAGGTGCTCGACGTTTCTCCCGCAGAGCTGACCCGCACGCTGGCGCGCCGGACGCGAGGCGAATTCAGCGTACGCCGCCCGGTGACCCCGGAGCAGGCGGTGAAGATCGCGGCGATGGGCGCCCCCGGACTGGTGCTGCGCCGCGAATACCGGCGCTACTATCCGGCGGGCGAGGTGGCCGCGCATGTGGTCGGCTTCACCAATATCGACGATCTGGGACAGGAGGGCGTTGAGCGCGCCTATAAGGACTGGCTCGCCGGGCGCGAGGGCCAGCGAAAGGTGATGCGCGACCGCAGGGGCAATGCGATCCGTGACCTGGCACCGATCAAGACCGCGCAGATGGGCGGCAATCTGGCCCTGTCTCTCGACCTGAAAATCCAGTATCTGGCGCATCGCGAACTGGCGGCCGCCATCGACAAACACAAGGCCCGCGGTGGCAGCGTCGTGGTGCTCGACGCCAAGACCGGCGAGATTCTCGCGCTGGCAAACTACCCTCACTTCAACCCCAACAACCGCCGCAACTACGAACCTGGGCCGATGCGCAACCGCGCGGTCATCGACACCTTCGAGCCCGGCTCGACGATCAAGCCGTTTGTTGCGGCAGCGGTGCTGGAGCGCGGCCTGTTTCACCCGAACAGCGTCATCGACACCCCCGAGACCTGGCGTGTCGGCAACAAGCTGGTGCGTGACGTCCACCCACATCCGAAGATGACGGTGAGCGAAATCATCCAGAAATCGAGCAACGTCGGAGCGGTGAAGATGGCTATGGCGCTGACTCCCGAACAGTACTGGGAGACGCTGCACCGTTCGGGCTTCGGACAGTTGCCGGGATCGGGCTTCCCGGGCGAGACGGCCGGGCGTCTGCGCGACGCGAAAACCTGGCGTCAGGTCGAACACGCCACCCTGGCCTACGGCTACGGCATGTCGGTCAGCCTGCTGCAACTGGCCCGCGCCTACATGGCTTTCGCCAACGACGGCGAAGTGATGCCGCTGTCCTTCCTGCGACGCGAGCCGCAGGAGGTCCTCGGTGAACGGGTATTTTCCGCGGCAGTGGCACGCGAGGTGCGCGCCATGATGGAAACGGTGACGCAGGAAGGCGGCACCGGCATGCGCACCCGGGTG
>JBGSTQ010000161.1:0-1730 GCA_041736375.1 Thiobacillaceae bacterium | reverse complement strand
CCTGCCGCTCAGCGCGCTCGACGCCGGTACCTACGGCGGCGTGCTGCGGCTGCCCGCCAGCGGGCGCTGGCTGGTTGAACTGCGCCTGCTGCGCGACCACACGATGCACTATCAACTCACGCAGGAACTGGTCGCGCCATGAGCGGGATCATGGGTTTTTTATTCCTGCTGTCCGGCATCTTTGTGCTGCTGATCATCGTGGGCGTGTTCTGGTCGATCAAAAGCGGCCAGTTCGACGATTTGGAGGGGCCGGCCGAGCGCATTCTGATGGACGACGACGACCCCCTGTTACCGACTCGCCGCTTGAGCAGTAAAGACGAATAAACTAAAATTCATTAACTTTAATGGAGTCCGCACGATGAAACAGCTTCTGACCTTTCAAGGTTTTCCCATGGTGGTGGTGGTCGCATTGATCGTCTGGTCATGGATCAGCGTTCTTTCCGTCCTGATCGCCTCGTTTTTCTGATCGCCAGATTGGCCCAACAATAAGCCCCGCCATGGCGGGGCTTTTTGTTGGGCCGGGGTGACGCTTACGCCGGGATCAGGGCGCGCATTTTTTGCAGCGCGCGCGCCTCGATCTGGCGAATGCGCTCGGCTGAAACGCCATATTCGGCGGCCAGTTCATGCAGGGTCGCGGCCTCGCCTTCGGTCAGCCAGCGTGCCTTGATGATATGGCGGCTACGCTCGTCAAGGTTTTCCAGCGCGGTGACAAGGCCCGTATGGCGCAGGCGTTCGGTTTGTTCGCGCTCCAGCAACTGCGCCGGGTTTTCGTCCGGGCTCGCCAGAAAAGCCAGCGGGCTGTAGCTTTCCTCGCCGTCGTCCACCGTGGGATCGATGGACACGTCATGCCCCGACAGACGGGTTTCCATTTCCAGCACATCCTTGCGGCTGACATTGAGCTCACGCGCCATGGCATCGGCTTCCTTGAGCGTCAGCGCATTGAGCGACTGCTTCAGGCTGCGCAGGTTGAAGAACAGCTTGCGCTGCGCCTTGGTGGTGGCCACCTTGACCAGACGCCAGTTCCTCAGCACATATTCGTGGATTTCGGCGCGGATCCAGTGCAGCGCGAACGACACCAGACGCACGCCGCGGTCCGGGTCGAAACGCTTCACCGCTTTCATCAGGCCGACATTGCCTTCCTGGATGAGATCGGCGTGGGGCAACCCGTAGCCCAGATAATGGCGTGCCACACTCACCACCACGCGCAGATGGGAGACCACCAGTTGACGTGCGGCTTCGACATCCTGCTCGTCGTGCCATGCGCGCGCCAGCTGTTGCTCTTCTTCCAGACTGAGCATGGGATAGCGGTTGACGGTCTGAATATAGCTATCCAGACTGTAGGCCGCGGGGATGGGTAAAGACATCGTTTGATTCATGCGTGTAAAACCCCCTTTAAAACATTTTAGCACTCTCGGTCTAAGAGTGCTAAGGCTATGAAGGGTTCCACACCACAGAGGGGGTCAGCGCGCCACCTCGACCTGACGCAAGGTTCGCGTCACCGAAAACCAGGCGCCGAGCCAGCCGAACAGGCTCGTCAAGGCGAGCACGGAGACAATTTCGACCGGCGTCGGCGGCAACAGATGAAAGGCCGACCCGTACAGGCCGGCCAGCCTTTCGACCGGTGCACGCAGGATCCCGCCCGCCACGGCCAGCACGCCCCCTGCGGCCAACCCGCCCAGCAGGCCCTGGAGCGCACCCACATAGAGAAAGGGGCGGCGGATGTAGCGGTC
>JBGSTQ010000155.1:0-5212 GCA_041736375.1 Thiobacillaceae bacterium | reverse complement strand
CGCGGCGAGGTCAATGCCGGCGCCATCGGGTCGAGACCGGTGCGCAGGTGCAGTGCGACGCGATGGGTCAGCGTCACACCGGAGCGTGGCGTGCGAATTACATCCGGTGTTGCCGGGAACTTGCCTTTCGAATACGTGTCGAGCACCGCACCGGCACGATCGTAGTTGCCCTGCACGACCTGGTGCACGCTTTCGGCCATGGCCAGGTCGGCCACTGCGTCGGCAATGTCCGCGATCCGTTCGGCCTCGGCGCTGATGGCAGCAGCCTGCGCAGGTGACGCGGCCGGCAGTTCATCGGATTTGCCGAACGGGTAGCTGCGGTGGCCTGTTTTACGCATGTGATCGACCAGCGCGAGTCCGTCCATGACGTTGCGTGCCTCGATCCGGTTGATTCGCAGCCGGCGGCCCAGCGCGTCGGTCCGGCCGGTCTTCGTCGGCTTGAGCCGGTCGGCAACCAGGGGAAACGCTTTGCGCAGGTCGAGGATGAATTCGTCCACTTCGACATCGTGCCGATCGTGAAGGCCGCGTTCGAAGTGATAGCCGAGCAATGCGCCCAGGCTCTGGTCTGCCTTCATCCCTTCGATGACGGACAGCGCCAGGCGCACGCGTTCCGAAGTCAGATTGACCGCAAGGCTGCCCGGATTGTCAGGCGTCGCGTTAGACAGGTAGCCGTTGCGCAGCACCGCCGCGGTCACCGCGTGGTTCAGCGACGGCGCGTGGATGAAGCCCTGGTTGCTGCTGTCGACATCCGGAACAGGCGTGCCGGGCGGCGCGAATGCATCCGTAAGGTCGTCGGGCAGGTCCTTGGGAGTCAGTCGCTTGAATTCCGGGCGCACGTCCTCGAGCCAGCCGTAGGCGCCAAGATAAAGTCCCGGTTGCGCGGAAGTTGTGCCGTTTGCTTCGGTCGTATAGCGCAGTGCCTCGAGCCTGTGGCTCAGCAGCCCCCCCCACCAGGCATCGTGCCGGTAAGTGCACAGATCGAGGTGCTCGACGAATGCGCGTTCCAGCGCCGCGGTCGGTTGTGACGAGAGGTGGTCCAACGCGCCGATCTGCCGGTTCAGGTACGCAGTGGCGACCATGCTGGTCAGCACTGTTGGAATGAAGCTGCCAACCGTGCGTTGCGGATTGCCGGTTACCTGTGAATCGGTGCGGTACAAGTATTGCCAGCGGCTGCCGCCTGCTTTCTCCGGTGCAGCGAGGCTAGTCTGCGCGATGCCAATGAATTCCGGCTCGCGCCGCGCCGCCGTCACTTCGTCGGCGTTCAGCAGGCCCGCGTTGAAAAACAGCCGGATGCTGGTCTCGATGTATGACAGGTCCAGCGCGTGGCGCATCATCAGGTAGAGCAGCGCGTTTGGCGGTCCGTCCGTGAAACCCTCCTGCTTGCGCAGCGCATCGTGCGAGGACTTCGCGGCGGTGCGCAGCCAGGCGAGATAGTTGCCGTCTCCGGATAGGTCGCGCAGGGCATCGGTCTCCGATAGCGGCCGGTCGTCAACCAGCGGCCCTTTCAACGCGTTGGGCGTATCGAGGAACAGCTTTTTGAGGATATCCGGTGTCTTTTCGCCGTCGTTGAGGTTCAGGCCAAGATGCTCGAGCAGTTGCAGGCCGCTTTGCACGTAGCCGGCTGCAATGAGCGCCGCCAGGAACGCGGCGCCGGCACCTTGCATCGACATGCGGTTGAACATGTGCGCGATGCTCTCGGCCCAGCGCTGCTGGTGCTCGACTGACACCGGGTGCAGGCCGAGCACGTCGAGCAGCGTCTGGTGCGGGTCGGCGCCGGGTTTGCCGACCCGGGATACTTTGTTGAGTAGCGGGTCGAGATCGGCGTCCACCACAAGCAGCCGTTGATACAGCCATGATAGGAAAGGCTCGCCAGCGCCAACCAGCGCAGCTGTTCTGCCGATGTCATCGCGCGGTCCCTTGAACCAGTCGATGCGCGAGCGTGCAGTGGCCGGCAGGATGCCATAGGGCTGCTGGCCGATGCGCAGTGCCGGAATCGGGCCGCGCGCGATGACGTGCCGTGTGAAGAATTCGCGTGCGATCTCGATTGTCGAGGCCGGGAACGCCGGCGCCATCATGCTGTCCATGAAATACCCCAGCGTCGCCGGCCACAGCGCCACATTCATGGCGCGTGCGTCGCGGATGTCGGTGCGACGGTAAAACGGGACATTACGCAAAACGTCCGGTGACAATCCGAGCAGTTCAGCGAGCCAGCGGCCGTCGCACTTGTCGAACCAGCCGTCCGGATCCGCCGGTGGTGTGCCGAAATAGTGGTCGAAACTGATGTCGGAATCCTCCCGCCAACTATAGGCCGCGCCTTCGCCTTCGACGTTGTTGGTCGGCCGTCCCTGAGGCAAAATCGAGATGCCGGCTTTTGACACGTCGTGGTGTGCGAGCAGGTTCGACAGGTCAGCCGCGCCAGCCGATGCGTCCGAGCGCAGCCGCACACCGACCACCATCAGTTTATCGAAGCCGCGGCGGAAGGCGGTCGCCGACAGTGGCACGCGAAAGCCCATGCCAACCGCGACGGCCCGGTCGAAATCGGTGACCCATTCGAACCCCTTGTCGACCTTCAGGTCGCCGTTCTCGGCCTTGATCTGGTCGTCCGGCTCGGCCGACGGGTCGGGCGAAACGGCGAGTTTCGACGGGATCGGCTGACCGAGCCGCACCAGGTCCTGGGTGCCGTTGTTGTAGCCGAGCAACACCAGCCGGTCCGGCAGTACGCGGGTCTCGGGTACTTGCGACCAGCCCTCGACGCGCAAATCGATGTCGTCGTCTGCCGGGAATTCAACGAACGCGACGATCACGGTCGTGTCCGCTCGCGCAGTGCCTTCAGGCGGCGTGTCGGCCAGATTGCGGGGTAGCGTATCTCGACGAATCGCGTTGGATGTTTCCGCGCCGACGGCCGATACCAGCGCTTCGATCGCTGCGGTTTGTGCTGTCGGGTCGTCGCCGGCGCGCCAGGTCGCGGCCCAGAAATCGCGCGCGGCAGTCCTTGCCGGCTCTGCCAGGGGCGCCTGTGTGACGATGGCTAAAATCACCGTCGGCACACCGTCGGCCTTGAAGGGCCTGTCAGCCTCGTTCAGCGGCCGGTAGTGGTCGAGCAACCAGTGCGCGCGCCCGGCGCCTTGCCCGCTCAGCAGCCCCTTCCATGCGCCGCGTTCGCTGGCCTCATCGCCGCCGGCGCGCCAGATCTCGGCCCAGTAAGTGCGCACGCGCTGTGCCTCGGCCACCGATGGCGTGTCCTCAAAGACATCAACCATGAAGTCGTCCGGATAGACGCGCACCCACAGCTCGTCGGAATCGCCGTCGATTTCAGAGGCGCGCTTGAACCGGGTCTCAATGCGCAGTGGCATTAGCAGGATGGGTGTGCGGCCGGATAGTTCGCCGATACGTTCGCGCGGATCGGTGAACTTTGCGAAGCGGTCGAGCACCTCGCGCTCGGCGGCATGCGCCCTGTCGACGGTGGCTGCACCTGCCTTTATTTCAGTTTCAAGTCTGGCAATTCGCGCATCGAGCTCGGCCAGTGCAAGTGCGTCGGCGCCTTCGGCTGCCGGAGCGCGGCGCACCTGTGTCAGCCGCGCCTGTCGAAGCCGCGCGATGCGCTGTCGGCGATGGAATAACGCACGCGATTCGGTATGCGCCTCGGCCACCGCCGCTGCCAGTTCGTTCCGGATGTCGTTGAACTCGGCCATCTTTTCTCCCGTCAGTTCGGTAGCATTTCGCTGGCGTGGACCGCGACCATCACCGGCACCTGGTAGAGAATGTAGGCCAGCTCGGCAGCATTGGTGTCCTGGTGCCAGTGTAGCGCATCGTCCTCGTTGTGCTGGGTGACCTGCTGCGGCGTCGCGTCGCCGGCCGGCGCGGCAAGCGTCAGCGTCGCGGTGCCGGCCTTGATTTGCAGAAACCCGTTGTCGGCCGTGGCGTCATACACGTCCGGCCACGCAAGATCGTTCCACAGCGCAAGTGTGCCTTCGCGTTCGATGTCTAACCCGAAGCGTGGCTCACCCGGCCGTTCCTTCAGTACGAAGAACCAGCCCGGATCATCGTCGCCGGGATCGCCCGAGCCGCCCTGGGCCTCGGCCGTGGTCAGATCGAAGCCGATGAACGTCACGTCAGGGGCGACCGTAGCTTCGTACAGCGGCGTGCGCAGGATGTCGGCCGGATTGCCCGCGGTCTCGATCAGTCTTGGCAATTGCGTGTCGATCCGGCCGTCAGTGCGTTGCCATTTCGCCCGTTGTGCAATGATGACCGTATTCGGGTATTTCTTGAGCAGCTCGCCCTTGATGACGAGCACCGCCTCGTTCTCGCGGTCGCCCGGTTGCTCGCGGTGGTCATGGTCGCCCAGGTTGGAGAACACCGACCAGCGGTGCAACGGCGGGATGTCGCGCAGCTTCTCGCGAAGCGCTTCTCGGTCCAGTCCCTCGCGATCGATGTAGCCGCTCGGGTCCCAGAACTGGCGAAACGGTGTGCCGCGCAGGTCGGTCGGGAACTCGCGCCATTGCAACTCGCGCACCATCTCATGGTTCACGCCCACCATATAGGCTTCGATGAACCGCTGGTTGGTCTCGAGTAGTGTGATCGTATTCGGCGGGATTTTGTCGATGTTGGGCAGGAAATGTTCGTCGGAAAGGTCGAGCAACGGTTTGTACATCGGAATATCGATCACCGGGTAGGCCATCGCCTCGCGGAAAATTTCTACGTTGATCGCGACCAGCTGGGCAGGGAAACTGAGCCCGGCAAATGTAAATGCCGGCACTGTAGTGGCCGGATCGATCGCGTTGAAGCTGGCGTTGGTGAGCCCGGCGATGTTGACCGACTGCCGTGCGGGTACCTGAGAAACCTGGGCCGCTGTATCGATCAGGGTAAATGTGTCTTTCAATGCGGTTTTGAAGCGCGTTGCCTCAGGACTGTCGACACCGTCCCCCGGAACCGGTTCCGGTCCGGGTGTGTCCGGATCGCGTAGCGTGAAGCCCGGGAAGGACGGCAGACGGTCGATGACCTCGGGCCGCGAACCTTCCGGGCGCACTGCCTCGGCCTGGCTCGCCGCTTGTTCTACGCGGCGCAAAAAAGCGAACGCGCCTGCCGCTACCGCCGCCAACACTGCAGCGACGACAACGCCGCCAAAGACCAGCAGGACAAAGGCCAGCAGCAACAGGAGCGCAAGAAGCAACCACTTGATCCACGGATGCTGGCTCAGCAGGCCCGCCAGCGC
>JBGSTQ010000153.1:0-3804 GCA_041736375.1 Thiobacillaceae bacterium | reverse complement strand
AAGCTGGAGCAGGCGCGCCGCCGGCTGCGGGCGCTGCTCGACTGCCTGCCTGCGGGAGGCTGGCTGGGTCCGCGCGCCGAGCATCTGAATCCACCGCTATGGGAGTACGGACACATCGTCTGGTTCCAGGAACGCTGGTGCCTGCGGGAAAAGTCCGGCGGCCGTTGCTCGTCCAGCATGCTGGCGGGAGCCGATTCTCTGTACGACTCCTCCACCGTGGCCCACGACAGCCGCTGGGATCTGCCCTTGCCGGAGCCGGAGGCGGTGGACGACTATGCCGCCCGGGTGTTCGAAGCGGTGGCAGCGCGCCTGCGAGGCGGACTCAGCGACGAACTGGCTTATTTTGCCGAGCTTTGCCTCTACCACGAGCTGATGCACATCGAGGCCTGGTGGATGGCCTTCCAGAATCTGGGTTATGCGCCGCCTGGCGAAGACGGGGTGCTGCAGGCATGGCCGGGGCGATCCGGACGCTTGGCCATCGTCGCGGGCGAGATTGTGCTCGGCAGCGGAGCGGACGAGGGCTTTATCTTCGACAACGAAAAATGGCAGCACCCGATAGCGGTCGCGGATTTCGATATCGACACCAACCCTGTGAGCGAAAGAATCTTTGCCGAATTTGTCGAGGCGGGCGGGTATCAGCACCGCGCAGGATGGTCGGATGCCGGCTGGACATGGCGAACGGACAACGCCGCGGAACATCCCCTTTACTGGCGTCGGGAGAACGGAGCCTGGCAGGTGCGCCGATTCGACCGATGGAGGCCGATCCTTGCGGAGGCGCCCATGCTGCACGTGAATCATTTCGAGGCCGAGGCCTGCGCCGCCTGGCTGGGAAGGCGTCTGCCCTCCGCAGCGCAATGGTTGAGCGCAACAGCGAGGCCTGAATTCCTCTGGGGTTCCCCGTGGGAATGGCTGGACGATCCTTTCGAGCCCTATCCCGGATTTTCGCCCGACCCCTACCGCGATTACTCCCGGCCCTGGTTCCACACGCACCGGGAATTGCGCGGCGGAGGGCCATACACCGATCCGCAACTCAGGCGCCGCGGCTTTCGCAATTTTTATCTGCCGCATCGGCGTGATCCGTTCGCGGGCTTCCGCACCGCAAGCTTGGCACAGGATGGCTTGCTGCGCTGAATGCCGGGTCATGGCCGGACGGCGACTCAGGGTCGGCAGGCTATTTACGCCCTCCGCTACGGACAATCAGGACGGTGGCCTAGACCGTCCAGCCAGTGGCCTTATAGTCTGTTCAAATAGCGTGTGACGGTGTTTGTTACGGCGCATCGCGCCTGCGATTGCTGCTGTTGCTTATTTTTCGGGCGGGTGAGTGCGGGTGGCCTGCTGGGTCTCCCGTGCCGGCTGTTGGGAAAAGTAGGCGGCCAGATCGTTCATGTCCCGGTCGTTCAGGGCGCGGCCGGTCCGGAATGCCTGAATCATGAGCTCATGCTTGCCCATGACCTTTGTCTGGTGCTTCATCTTGGCCACCAGGACCTCGGCGTCCTGGCCCGCCAGGCGGGGGGCGGCGTTGTCGAGGGGATTGCCGTCCGAACCATGGCAATAGGCGCAGAAGATGGACTTCTCGGCGCCAGCGGCAGCGTTCCCGGCAGCCGCGGCAGCGCCGCTTGCTAGGCTCATGCCTAATGATGTTCCTACCAGATACAACAAAACCAATTGGCGCGACGCACGACGTTTCATGAGTTCCTCCCTGAAACAGGTTTCAGATGATGTCCTTGGGACAATCGAACAGTTTACTTCACCAGCAGCAAAGGCCGATGATCGGCCGGTGGCGATGCTCGTTCCGGCTGGCTGAACCTGGCCGGTCGTTGCCCTCGAGCGGGGTGTTCAGTCGGGCAAGCGCGGTCTGTCTGAACCGGAGGCAGCGTGGGCATAGGGTTTGCGCCACCTAGCCGCCGTCGGGCCGGGCGCTGCGTTCTGCGGCTTCGGCCTCACGCTCCCTGGCCAGAGCGGCGCGGAATTCCTCCAGCCTGGCGTGATAGTTGTCGGCTTCGCCGTAATCCAGATAGCGCGCATCGCGCGCGTGGGCGCGGAGGAGGTTGCGGGCGTGCTTGATCGGGCAGAAATACTGTTCGGTGCGTGCGGTGATCTCGCTCGCGTAGGCGAGCACGCCGCTGGCGTAGGAACAGTAGAGGCAGTGGAATTTTTCGAAGGCGTTGAGATAGGCCAGGTGCTGGTGGTCGAAGATGAAGTGGTCGCGGCGTCGGACCCGGCCGATGCCATAAATCGGGAAGCAAGCGGTCTGATAGATCGTGACGCACAGATCGGCGAAAACCAGCGGAGCGATCATGCCGTAGATGACCGGCGCGGTGAGGTAGTTCTGTGGGCGGATTGAGACGAGCCAGCGAAACATGCCGACCCGGAGCTTGCGATGCGCGTCGTGGATGGCGTGTTCGAAAGCCACCCGCCGGCCTTCGATGCGATAGCGCAGCTGGCCTTCCTGTTGGTGCAGGGCGCTGCGTAGTTCGTCTTCGAGTTCGGTGATCTGGTCGAGCAACTGGCGGATCTGGTCGTTCATGACACTCCTCGCCAGGGCGGTTGGGGGGCTGGATCGCTCGGTCTGGAGCGGCCCGGATGCCGCATCCTAACACCCCGTGCTCATGGCCCGGGCGCTTCGCTTGGCTCGACCGGCTCGGCGCACACCTTGCCCTCGTGCCGCGGGTTGTTGAGCTGCCGGCTCACGCGCCAGGCGGTCAGCCCTTCGTCCGGCGGCGGTACCAGCAATTGTTTCAGCGCGGCGATGTCGTGGTTGTCGGGGTCGAGCCAGCGTTCGTAGTCTTTGGGGTCGAGGATCACCGGCATGCGCTCGTGCAGCGGGCGCATGAAGGCGTTGGCGCCGGTGACGATGATGCTGCAGCTCAGCACCTCGCCGTGCGGGCCTTTCCACAAGTCCCACAGCCCGGCCAGGGCGAACGGCGCGCCGTCCCGGCGGCCGATGTGGTAAGGCTGCTTGACGCCGCCCTCCTCGTGCCATTCGTAAAAACCGTCGGCCGGAATCAGGCAGCGGTGCTGCCGGAAGGGCACGCGGAAGCTGGGCTTGCTGTCCACCGTTTCGGCGCGGGCGTTGATGGTGGAATAGCTCTTCTCGGATTCCTTCGCCCATGACGGGATGAGGCCCCAGTGCGCCAGCGACAGATGCCGCCCAGCGGGCGAGAAGCGGACGATGGCGATGTCCTGCGACGGCGCGATGTTGTAGCGTGGCGGCAGCTCGGGCATATCTTCCAGACCGAAGGCGGCCTTGATCGCTTTCGGATTCTTCAGCGCAAATCGTCCGCACATCTCAGCGCACCCGCGGCAGTCCCTTCCAACTCGCAGTATAGGCAGGCGACATGCGCTGCCAGCGGGGTGCGAAAAATCCCAACCCTTGGTTTTGCTGAAAGTCCATAAATGGACCAGACCAATAGATAATTCATATCACTACCAGGCGCCTGGCCATGCCGAAGCCCGCGCACGCCATCCAGACGAGCAGCAAACCTTGACACCCGGGCAATGTCTGCGGCCGGCCTGCGTGCCTTCTTCAGCATCGCCCGCGACTGGGGCCTCAACACCGGGGAGCAGATGGTGCTGCTGGGGGCGCCCGGCCGCTCGACCTGCTCCAAGTGGAAAGCCGCACCCGAGTCCGCCGACCTGCGGCGCGACACACTCGAGCGCCTGTCCTGCCTCCTCGGCATCTACAAGGCGCCGCAGATCCTGCTGCCCGGCCCGGGCGCCGCCGACGCCTGGGTGAAAAAACCCAACAGCGCTCCGTCATCCGGCGGCAGGAGCGCGCTCGGTCGCATGCTCGGCGGCAACGTC
>JBGSTQ010000053.1:0-2830 GCA_041736375.1 Thiobacillaceae bacterium | reverse complement strand
CGGCGTCACCGTTCACCGGGCCGACTGCGCCGCGCTCAAGCGCGCCAATCCAGAGCGCGTGATGCCGGCCGAATGGGTGCTCGACGCCGGGGCGGCATTCGAGGTCGACATCCGCCTCAAGGCTTTCGACCGCCAGGGCCTGTTGCGCGATGTGTCGGACGTCATCGCCAAAGACAAGCTCGACGTGCTGCGCGTCAACACCGAGAGCCGCGGCGAGTATGCGCACATGCAGATCACCGTGCGGATCAGGGAATTGCAGCAGCTTTCGCGCCTGCTGGCGCGCCTGCAGCACGTGCAGAACATGATCGAAGTGGAGCGCGGCTGACTTTTCGCCGCGATCCTGCAACCGCTTCGCCGAGTGGATGAACCTGAACGCCGGTCCTCGGCGCGCGCTTGCTATCGCTGTGCCTTGGTGTCTCCGGTCCGGGTCCGGTAGAACTGGATCGGCGCCCCCTGCGCCGGCTGCGCCCCAGCGTTGATGACGCTGCGCTTGATCTTGCCGATGACGTGCATTTCGCAGGGCTTGCAGTCGAAGCGCAGGGTGAGCTTCTCGCTGCCGTTGATCAGCGTCAGCGGTTCGGCCTTGATGGTGCCCTGTACGCCGGTCACGCCGCGGGTCTGCTTCGGGCACAGGGAGAGCGAATAGCGCACGCAGTGCTTGGTGATCATCAGCGAGACCTTGCCTTCTTCCTCGTGGCTCTCATACGCGGCAGCGATGACGCGGACGCCGTGCCTGGCATAGAAATCGCGCGCCGCGCTGTTGTAGACGTTGGCGAGGTAGCTCAGGCTGTTTTCGTGATAGACCGCCGGCGGTTCGACCGGCACGGCGCGGGGTGGCCGCTCGTACGCCGCGAGACGGGCGGCTTCCAGCGCCTCGACCGCCGCGCGGCGAAGGCCGTTGATGGCGGAGGCGGGAACGAACCAGGGCTGTTGAAGATCGAGGACGATCTCGACCGGCGCGAACAGGGTGTCGCCGAGTTTGCCGAGGTGCTCGCGCAGGCTGGTCTCGCTGCGCGCCGCGTCCCTGGGAACCTCCTTGTCCACGACGGCGGCGACTGTGGCGTGATGGCCGTCCTCGTCGGTCAGGGTCAGGGCCAGCCCATCCGCGGTTTCGCCCAGCCGCATCCAGACATCGATGCGGCGCTCGCCGGATTTCCTGTCGAGCACGCGTTGCCAGCTGATGTCGCGATTGCGGTTGACTTCGGTGCCGGCACGCAGGTCCTTGAGCGTGTCGACTTGATCCTTGGGGAACACTTTCCAGCGCCCGGGGCCGAGCGCCTCGGCGCGGTTGACCGCGAGACCCTGCAACTCCTTCTGCAGGTCGAAGTAGCACAGGCCGTCGCCGTTGTGCAGGGTGGCGGCGGATTCGATTTCGATCCATTGCGGGCCGACCTTGGTCACATGGCCGATCGGCCGGCCGGGATTTTTCGGCGAGTCGAACGCGCCGATGTCGTCACGGCGGCCGCGGATGAAGTAATCGGTCGCGCTGCGGTTGAAGTTCTGCTCGGGGTCGGGGGTGAAAGTGAAACGGCAGCGGCCGCTCGAAGCGCGGGCAAGATCGGGGCGGTTCTCCAGGATTTCATCCAGCAGCCTGCGGTAATGGGCGGTGATGTTCTTGACGTAGCCCATGTCCTTGTAGCGTCCCTCGATCTTGAAGCTGCGGATGCCGGCGTCGATCAGCGCGGCGAGGTTGGCGCTCTGGTTGTTGTCCTTCATCGACAGCACGTGCTTGTCGTGCGCCACGATGCGCCCCTGCATGTCGGTGACCTGGTAGGGCAGTCGGCAGGCCTGGCTGCATTCGCCGCGGTTGGCGCTGCGCCCGGTGTGCGCCTCGCTGATGTAGCACTGGCCGCTGTAGGCCACGCACAGCGCACCGTGGATGAAGAATTCCAGGGTGCAGTCGGTGTGCGCGCGGATGGCGGCGATCTGCTCCAGCGTCAGTTCGCGCGCCAGCACGATCTGGCTCATTCCGACATCCTGCAGGAAGCGCGCCTTTTCAGGGGTGCGGATGTCGCACTGGGTGCTGGCATGGAGCTGGATCGGCGGCAGGTCGATCTGCAGCAGACCCATGTCCTGGATGATCAGCGCGTCGACCCCGGCGTCGTAAAACTGCCAGGCCAGCCGCCGTGCCGGTTCGAGCTCGTCGTCGCGCAGGATGGTGTTGAGGGTGACGAACACCCGGGCGTGGTGGCGGTGCGCATGCTGCGCCAGCCGCGCGATGTCGGACACCGCATTGTCGGCATGGCTGCGCGCGCCGAACGACGGCCCGCCTATGTAGACCGCGTCGGCGCCGTGCTGGACGGCTTCGATGCCGATTTCGACATCACGCGCGGGGGCGAGGAGTTCCAGCTGATGAGCCTGCATGCGCTTGACCTGGGTCTAGAGAAAACAGAATAAGAATCGGCCGGAATCAAATTCCACCGCCAGGCGCGCGCCGCGGTTGAGTGCGTAATCCCATGAGCCCTTGGTCGCGCAGCCCTGGTGGCATTCGCTCACCCCGGCCGGGGATTCCAGATCGCGCTCGCGGTCGTGCCAGCTCAGCAGCATGGTGTCTTCGCCCAGCTGCTGCCGTGCGATGGCGGTCGCCAGCTTCAGCGCGGCATTGAAGTCGAGATCGAGCTCGGCGGAATCGATGCGCAGGGTTTTCATGGCGAGGTGTCGGTCAGCGCCGTAAGGGCGCCTGTCATGATAGATGCGCCTTCAGCGCATACAGCATGTCGAGCGCCGCCTTGGGCGTCAGCGTGTCGGGGTCGAGTTCGCGCAGCTGGTCGAGGGCGGGATGCGGCGGCGGTTCGTCGGCCGGTAGGTGCGCGGCGAACAGGTCGCCCTG
>JBGSTQ010000120.1:0-1856 GCA_041736375.1 Thiobacillaceae bacterium | reverse complement strand
GGCGATATCGTACTGAGCCATCTGGGCCGGCTGCCGCGCGCAACGCTGGAAGCGACGCTGATGAAAAACAGCCCATAGATGCAACTTAGCGTCAATATCTGGACAATTTACTATCATTTACGGCAAACTCGCCGCCATGACGACAAAACGAACCGGCCGCCCTGCGACCAAATCGGTCTCCAGTCTGAACCCGCATGTCCTGGTCTTGCATGGGCCCAACCTGAATCTTTTGGGCAGCCGCGAGCCCAAGCATTACGGTCTCGCCACGCTCGACGACATCAACCGTGCGCTGATCGGCCGCGGAGAAGCCGCCGGGGCGCAGGTCGAAACCTTTCAGCACAACCATGAAGGCGCGCTGATCGACCGGGTGCATCAGGCCGCTCTCGACCACGTCGATTTCATCATCATCAACCCGGCGGGCTACACCCATACCAGCGTGGCACTGCGCGATGCGCTGGCAGCCACCGCGATCCCTTTCGTCGAAGTTCACCTTTCCAACATCTACGCGCGCGAAAGCTTCCGTCACCACTCGTATTTTTCCGACCTTGCCGTCGGCGTGGTGTCCGGGCTGGGTGCGCATGGCTATGAACTGGCGCTGGAATACGCCTTGCGCCACCTACAAAACAGGACCTCCCATGGATCTCAGAAAACTGAAAAAACTCATTGATCTGGTCGAAGCCTCAGGCATCGCCGAGCTGGAAATCACCGAAGGCGAAGAAAAAGTCCGCATCGCCAAGAGCATTGCGGGTATGCCGATGATGATGGCGCACGCGCCCCAGATGATGCACGCAGCGGCCCCGGCTGCTGTTGCGGCCGCACCCGTTGCCGCCGTCCCGGCCGAAGACGAAGTCCCCGAAGGCCACGTGGTGCGTTCACCCATGGTCGGCACCTTCTATCGCGCGCCGGCCCCCGGCTCAAAAAACTTTTCCGAAGTCGGCCAGAGCGTGAATGCCGGCGACACGCTGTGCATCATCGAGGCAATGAAGCTCCTGAACGAAATCGAAGCGGATCAGGGCGGGGTCATCAAGGCCATCCTGGTCGAAAACGGCCAGCCGGTGGAATACGGCGAGCCTTTGTTTGTAATTGCCTGAGGAGTGTAGGGGCTAGGAATTAGGAATTAGGGGTTAGGGGAAAGCCGCGCGCCAGCGCGACTACCCCTAGCTCCTAGCCCCTGGATCCCAACCCCTCCTAAACCATGTTTGAAAAGATACTGATTGCGAACTGCGGTGACCAACTGCCGCAAGGCAGCGCAGCGACGAAGTCAAACCGCCACGCAACGGAAAGCTGCAAGGGCGATTTTGCCGCGGGAGCACCCCATGTTTGAAAAAGTCCTGATCGCGAACCGCGGTGAAATCGCCCTGCGCATCCAGCGCGCCTGCCGCGAAATGGGCATCAAAACGGTTGCCGTGTATTCCGAGGCCGACCGCGATGCGAAGTATGTGAAACTGGCGGACGAGTCGGTGTGCATCGGCCCACCGCCCTCCGCACAAAGTTATCTGCACGTGCCGTCCATCATCGCGGCAGCAGAAGTCACTGACGCTGAAGCGATCCATCCCGGCTATGGCTTCCTGTCGGAAAACGCCAACTTCGCCGAACGGGTGGAGTCCTCCGGCTTTACCTTCATCGGTCCGCGCCCCGACAACATCCGCCTGATGGGCGACAAGGTGGCCGCCAAGCAGGCGATGATCGAAGCCAAGGTGCCGTGCGTGCCCGGCTCCGAAGGCGCGCTGCCGGATGACCCCGACGAAATCATCAAGACCGCGGCCCACATCGGCTACCCGGTGATCATCAAGGCTGCGGGCGGCGGCGGCGGCCGCGGCATGCGGGTGGTGCATACCGAGGCTGCACTGCTGAAT
>JBGSTQ010000379.1:0-2115 GCA_041736375.1 Thiobacillaceae bacterium | reverse complement strand
TCGTTGCCCGCTACCTCGGTGCCGACTGGGTGACGCGCCGCGCCGGGCCGCGCCTGTCGCGCCTCAACGACGGGGTGACGGCCGAGGGCTGGCGCTTTGTCGCCTTCGTCCGGCTGGTGCCGGTGTTTCCGTTCAACCTGCTGAACTACGCGCTCGGTCTCACCCGCATTCCCTTCGCCGCCTATGTGCTGGCTTCGTGGGTGTTCATGCTGCCGGGCGCCTTTGCCTACACCTGGCTCGGCTTCGCCGGGCGCGAGGCGCTGGGCGGCGGCGAAGGCATGGTCCGCAACATTCTCATCGCCCTTGCGCTGCTCGCCGCCGTGGCGTTCCTGCCGCGCTTTGTGCGCAAATTGCGCGAAAAACCCTTGCTGGCCGTGGACACGCTCAAGCAGCAACTGGATGCCGGCGAGGACGTGCTGATGCTGGACGTGCGCACCGCCGCCGAGTTTTTCGGCGAGCAGGGCCACATTGCTGCCGCATGCAATATTCCGCTCGAGGATTTGCCCGGGCGGCTGGCAGAGTTGGAAGATCACAAACAGCGTCCCGTCCGCCTGCTTTGCCGCACTGACCGGCGCTCCGCACAGGCCGCGCGGCTGCTGGCCGAGGCCGGCTTTGTCGACGCCCAGGTCATCCAGGGAGGCATGACGGCCTGGCGTGCAAAAGGCTGGCCGGTGGAGGACACCGGGAAATAAGGAATTCGAGCATGCATGAACTGGTCAAGGACTATTACGGCAACCAACTGAAGGGCAGCGCCGATCTGCGCACCTCCGCCTGCTGCGACGCCAGCCAGATGCCGGACTGGATGAAGCCGCTGCTGGCGCGCATCCATCCCGAGGTGACGGCGCGCTATTACGGCTGCGGCCTGGTCTGTCCGGTCTTGCTCGATGGCCTGAAAGTGCTGGATCTGGGCTGCGGCTCGGGCCGCGACGTCTACGCCCTGGCGCAACTGGTCGGAGAGCGCGGGCAGGTGATCGGCGTCGACATGACCGAGGAGCAACTGGCGGTGGCTGACGCCCATCGCGAACATCATCGCCAAGCCTTCGGCTACGCCCGCGACAACGTCGAATTCCGCCTTGGCTACATCGAGCGGCTGGACGAACTGGGGCTGGCCGATGCCAGCTTCGACGTGGTGGTGTCCAACTGCGTGGTTAACCTTTCCCCGGACAAGGAGGCCGTGCTGCGCGAGGTCCACCGCCTGCTCAAACCCGGCGGCGAACTTTATTTTTCCGATGTCTATGCCGACCGCCGGGTGCCGTCCGACCTGCGCAACGACCCGGTGCTGTATGGCGAATGCCTGGGCGGGGCCTTGTACTGGAACGACTTCCTCTATTTGGCCCGGCGCTGCGGCTTCGCCGATCCGCGCCTGGTGGAAGATCGTCCCATCGCCATCACCGACCCGGCGCTGGCGGCGGGGGTGGGCAACATCCGCTTCCATTCGGCCACCTACCGGCTGTTCAAGCTCGACGGCCTGGAACCGGAGTGCGAGGACTACGGCCAGGCCGTCATCTATCGCGGCGGCATCCCCGGCCAGGAGCAGCGCTTCGTTCTCGACAAGCATCACGCCATCGAAGCCGGCCGCGTCTTTGCCGTCTGCGGCAACACCTGGCGCATGCTGCACGACACCCGCTTCGCGCCGCATTTCGATTTCATCGGCGACTTCTCGCGGCATTACGGCATCTTCGCCGGTTGCGGCGGTGGGCTGCCGTTTGACGAAGACCCGGCGGGCGCCAATTCGGCGTGCTGCTGAAGCGAATGACGGTCCTGCCTTAGGAGCGAGCCTGCTCGCGAGACCGCCTGTTTACGCGGCAAACACCAGGCGAATCGCCTCCGGTGCATCGCCTTGCGGCAGAATGCGGCCGATGCGCGCCGCCTGACGGTATCCCGATTCATGCAGGGCCGCGATGCAGGCATCCGCCGCCGACTCGGGGACGCCGGCGAGGAGGCCACCGGCGGTTTGCGGGTCGAACAGCAGCGGGTAGTTCGAATGGTCCAGGGCTTCATTCTGGTTGCGCAGCGCCCGGCGCAGGAGCGTATTGGCTGGATGCAGCGAGCTCAGAATGCCGGCCGCCACGGTTTCCGCAGCCCCCTCCAGCAGGGGCAGGGCGTCGAGTTCGA
>JBGSTQ010000366.1:0-2762 GCA_041736375.1 Thiobacillaceae bacterium | reverse complement strand
TGGCTGTTTCGGGTGTGCATCCGCGCCGCGCCCACGCCCGCGACGCAGGCCGGCTGGCGCGTGCTGTATGCAGCGCTGGCGTTTGTGTTGCCGTGGGGCTCCTGGCATCTTGCGGATATCGACCAGATGCAATTTTCCGGCAACGCCTATGCCAACGAGCTGGCTGGCAATGGCCTGATGACCTTAATCACCGCCTTCCGGCGCAACGAACTGGATTACGAGCGTTTCTATGCAACACTGCCTGCGGCGCAAGCACGGCACATCCTGGGCGAACTCGGCATCGAACGGGAGCCGCTCCAGAAGGCGCTGATACCCGACCCGGATGAGGGCGAGATCTTCGATCCGCAGCGCGTGCCGTTCAAACGCCCGCCACGCAACGTGGTGCTGATTTCGGTGGAAAGCCTGTCCGCCAAGTTTCTCGGCAGCTTCGGCAATCCGGCCGGGTTGACCCCGCGACTCGATGCGCTGGCCAGGGACGGCCTGCTGTTCACCCATCTGTATGCCACCGGCACACGCACGGTGCGTGGGCTGGAGGCCCTGTCGCTCGGCACGCCGCCGATTCCCGGCCAGGCGATCGTGCGCCGGCCCGGCAACGAGCATCTGGCGACGGCCGGCGAAATCCTGCGCCGCCAGGGCTACGAGACGCTCTTCCTGTATGGCGGCTACGGCTATTTCGACAACATGAATGCCTATTTCGCCGGCAACGACTATCGCGTCGTCGACCGCACCGATTTCCCGAAGGCCTCCATTGGCTTCGCAAACGTCTGGGGCGTGGCCGACGAGTTCCTGTTCGACAACAGTCTCGTGCAACTCGACAAGGCCCATGCTGCTGGCAAGCCATTCCTGGCGCAGATCATGACCACCTCCAACCACCGGCCCTTCACCTATCCGGATGGCCGCATCGACATCCCCTCGCCGGGCAGACGCGAGGGCGCAGTGAAATACACCGATTATGCGATCGGCCATTTCATCGACCAGGCGCGCAAAAAACCCTGGTTCAACGAAACCCTGTTCGTCATCGTCGCCGATCATTGCGCGTCTGCCGCCGGCAAAACCAGGCTGCCGGTAGCGGGCTATCACATTCCGCTGATTCTCTACGCGCCTGCCTTGCTGAAGGGCGGACGCGATGACCGCCTTTCCAGCCAAATCGACATTCCGCCGACCTTGCTGGATGTGATGGGCTTGCCCGGCGACGACCATTTCTTTGGGCAATCGCTGTTCGAACAGCGCCATGAAAATCGGCGTGCCTTCATCAGCAACTATCAGGAACTGGGTTATCTGAAGGCGGGCAAGCTGGTCGTTCTTGGCCCCAAACAACGGATCGACACCTTCCGGATCGATGCGAACGGCGACGCCAGCCCGACTGCGCCGGACCCGCGTCTGCGCGACGAGGCCGTGGCCTACTACCAGACCGCGTTCAAGGCGTTCAAGGAAGGGGCGTTGAAGATGGGCGCCCCGGGCTCGGCACGATAGACGACTACAGTGTAATGCGCGCCGTCAATTCAACCCCGAGCTGCCAGCCACGCCCGCCAGCCGCCGTATTCCGTGATGTCCCGCGCATCGGCCACGCCGACGCCTTCACAGATAAACCCGTTCACGACTGCGCCATCGGCCAACTCCAGCTTGCCGATTCCGAGCGGTGCGGGAATGCCGGCGACGAAGGAACCGAACTCGCTGGCGGGCATTTCCCAGACTTCGCAGGCGATTGCAGCACCGCCCGCTTCAACTTTGATGAGGCCGGGTCGCTTGCCGTCGGCCAAGGCATAGAACCGGTATATCGGCGCGGTCTGCGTTGCGTTGACCAGACGCGCGTTGCGTTCGATGAGCTGGTGATTCAGCGGCAGGCCACTCAAGTGGGCGCCGACGACGGCGACCTGGATCTGACCACTGGAGAGCAGGTTAAGCGCTTCCGCTGCGGGCAGCGTGTGCGCCGTGGCGCCGAGCTTGCCGCCGAGCGACTGCTGCATTCGCGAGGCCAGGTGCAGCAGGGGACCGTCCTGATGCGGCGGCGCGATGAGGGTGACCCCAAACGGCAGGCCGTCGTGCTGGAACCCTGCCGGCACGGCGGTGGCGGCCAGGTCGAGCAGGTTCATGAAGTTGGTGTAGTGGCCGAGCTTGGAATTGAGCTGGATGGGGTCAGCCTGCATTTCATCCACGCGATAGATCGTACCGGCGGTGGGGGTGAGCATCACGTCGATGTCGTTCCACACCGCATCGCAGGTGCGCTTGAATGCGCGGAGCTTGTAGAAATGGGCGAAGGTGTCGGCGGCGTTGACGTCGCGACCGCCGGCGATGATTTCGCGTACCGGCGAAAAGACCTTCTCGGGTTGCGCGTCGAAGAAGTCACGGATGGCGAGATAGCGCTCGGCGACCCAGGGGCCGCCGTAGAGCAGGCGCGCGGTTTCGAGGAAGGGGGCGAGGTCGACTTCCACCGGCGTGCCACCCAGCGTTTTCAATCGGTCAACCGCTTCGCCGAACAGGCGTTCAGCCTCAGCATTGCCGAAGAATTCCAGATCCTTCTGCATCGGCACGCCGAAACGGAAGCCGGGCGCGCGGCCGAAGTCGAAGCCGTGCGGCGCCAGCGGGCGCGAATATTCATCCTCGGCATCGAAGCCGGCGGCGGCCGCCAGCACGCGCTCGGCATCCTCTGCCGTGAGCGCGAAGATCGACACCGCGTCGAGCGAGTGGCAGGCGGGCACCACGCCGCGGGTCGACAACGCACCGCAGCTCGGCTTGTGACCGACCAGATTGTTGAACGCGGC
>JBGSTQ010000357.1:0-3302 GCA_041736375.1 Thiobacillaceae bacterium | reverse complement strand
CCAGACCCAGCTGCGCCCCCGCTGCGCCGTAGTGGCGCGCCAGTGCCGCGCCCAGACCGGAACTGGCGCCGGTGACAAAAACCTTGAGCGGCGTGGCGGACAAGCGGGGATCCGCGGTGCTTATTTCTTCGCCGGCTTCTGCGCTGCGCGTTCCTCGCGGGCCATGACGATGAGCTGGTCGAGCACTTCGAACAGCCGCGCTTCGCTGCCGGTCATCGACATCGAGGTGGAGTACTTGCCGTCGATGATGAAGGCGGGTACGCCCTGAATGGCGTAGGCGCTGGCGAGCCGCCCGCCCTGGGTGGCCTTCGACTGGGTCGAGAAGGACTTGTAGATCGACTCGAACTTGTTGCGGTCGACGCCCTGCTTGCCGATCCAGTCCATCAGCACGGCCGGGTCATTGAGATTGATGTTGTGGAGATGGTAGGCGTCGAAGACCTTCTTGTGCAGCTTGTCCAGTGCGCCCATCTGCTCCAGGGTATGGAAGATTTTTGCGCCGGGCATCCAGTCGTCGCGGAACACGGCGGGCACGCGGCGTACCTGCGCATCCTTGGGCAGCTTCTTTAGCCAGGCGTCGAGAGCGGGTTCGAGCTGGAAGCAGTGCGGGCAGCGGTACCAGAAGAACTCCAGCACCTCGATCTTGTTGCCGGTGGCAACGGCTTGCGCCGTTTTCACGCGCGCATAGTCATGGCCTTCGAAGGCGTCGGGCGAGGCCAGGGCGGCCAGCGAGAAAGTGGCGGCGGCGACAAACGCCAGGGCGCGATTCAACATCAGGGCATCTCCTCAGTGGGGGGAACTTCTTTGACAAGCACAGCGGGAATATTGTTCTGGGTCAGCAGTGCGCGAACGCGATTGACTTCGTCCATCGCACCGAGCGGCCCGATGCGGACGAGATGCAGGACGCCCTTGTCCGCCACCTCGCCGGTCTGGATGCTGGCCTCGAGGCCGAGCAAGGCGAGCGAGGCCTTGAGATTGTCGGCATCGGCCGGATTCTGGAAGGCGCCGGCCTGCAGATAGTAGCGCGGCACGCTGGGGGCGGCCGGGGAGGAGGGAAGGACGGGCTGCGGTTCGCCAGGCAGGACCTTGTAAAAGTCAAAACTGGGGGCTTCCTCCGGAGCGGGCGGAGCCGCCGGCGCCGACGGGGTCACCGGGGCGGGCGTCGCCGACTCGGGAGCGGCCGACTTGAAAGGGTTGCTGCCCGTCACCCAGACGGCGACCAGAATGGCCAGGACAAGTCCGACGATGAGCCCGATGAGGACGCCGGTGAAGATGGATTTGCCGCCTGTGCGGCCGTTGCTGCGGGGGGCGGGTTTTGCCACTACATTTTCTCCGGTGCGGATACGCCAAGCAGGGCCAGGCCGTTGGCGATCGCGATACGTGCGGCGTCAGCCAGGGCAAGCCGCGCAAGTTTCGTCACAGCCTCGTCGACGAGGAATTTTTCGGCGTTGTACCAGGCGTGAAAATCGCCCGCCAGCCCCTGCAGGTAATGCACCAGCAGGTGCGGAGCCAGTTCGCGCGCGGCGCTGGCGACCACTTCGGGGTACTCGGACAGGCGCTGCATCAGCGCGAGCTCGTGCGGTGCGGTCAACGGCGCCAGGTCCGCGTGGTCGAGTTCGGCGGGCTGGCCGCCCCATTCCTCGAACACGCTGCAAATACGTGCGTGGGCATACTGCACGTAGTACACCGGATTGTCGTTGTTCCTGGCGAGCGCCAGATCGACGTCGAAGATGTATTCGGTGTCGGCCTTGCGGCTGAGCAGGAAAAAGCGAACCGCATCCTTGCTGGTCCATTCGATGAGGTCGCGCAGGGTGACATAGCTGCCGGCGCGCTTGGAGATTTTCACCTCCTCGCCGCCGCGCATGACCCGGACCATCGTATGCAGCAGATAGTCCGGATAGCCTTCCGGTATGCCGACATTCGCCGCCTGCAGTCCGGCGCGCACGCGGGCGATGGTGCCGTGGTGATCGGTTCCCTGGATGTTGATCGCGCGCTCGAAGCCGCGCTCCCATTTGGCGATGTGATAGGCGACGTCCGGCACAAAATAGGTGTAGGTGCCGTCGGACTTCTTCATCACGCGGTCCTTGTCGTCGCCGTAATCCGTGGTGCGCAGCCACAGTGCGCCGTCCTGCTCGTAGGTCTTGCCGGCGTCGACGAGCTTCTGCACCGTCGTCTCGACGCGTCCGCTGGTGTACAGGCTCGACTCCAGGTAATAGTGGTCGAAGTGCACCGCGAAGGCCTTGAGGTCGAGGTCCTGTTCGTGGCGCAGATAGGCCACGGCGAACTGGCGGACCGAATCGAGATCGTCGACGTCGCCCGAAGCGGTGTACTGGCGGTCGTCCGATTTCACCGTCTTCTTTGCCAGAAAGTCCGCCGCGATGTCGGCGATGTAGTCGCCGTTGTAGGCCGCCTCGGGCCACGCGGTGTCACCCGGTTTCATGCCGCGCGCCCGCGCCTGCACGCTGTTGGCGAGCGTCTGGATCTGCACCCCGGCGTCGTTGTAATAGAACTCGCGATAGACATCCCAGCCCTGGGCCGCGTACAGGTTGCACAGCGCGTCGCCCAGCGCCGCCTGGCGGCCATGCCCGACATGCAGCGGCCCGGTCGGGTTGGCGGAAACGAATTCGACCAGCATGCGGTGGCTCTTGCCGGCGTCGCCATGGCCGAATTGCACGCCCGCGCTGCGGATCTGCGGCACGATGCCCTGCCACGCCGCCGGCGAGAGATGGAAGTTGATGAAGCCGGCACCGGCGATTTCAGTCCGGGCGATCAGCGGCGAAGGTGCCAGCTCGGCAAGGATGGCCTGCGCCAGATCGCGCGGATTGCGCTTCAGCGGACGCGCCAGTTGCATGGCCGCGTTGCTGGAATAGTCGCCGTGGGCGGGATTTTTCGGGCGTTCGAGTTCGAGGCTCACCGGCGCATCGGGGGCGACGACCTCGAGGGCTTCGCCCAGCAGCAGGGCTATCCGTTCCTTGAGCGGTTGGGTTCTGGGCATGGTTACAAGGAGGACAGAGCTAGGCGCACGGACTTTTCCAGAGCACGACCGCAGCGCTCATGGTCGAAAATGGCAATCCGCGATTATAAGCGTCGCGTCCGGAGCTTCAAAACACCAGTGGATCGACATCCAGCGACCAGCGTGCCACGCGTGGCCTGATCGTTGCGAGTTGCGGGCGCCATGCCGCGACGAAGCGCTGCAAGGCCTGACGCGAGGACGACTGGATCAGCAGCTGGGCGCGTTCCAGATTGGCGACACGGGCCATCGGCGCCGGCACCGGGGTGAACAGGCTGACGCGCGGATGGTCGGT
>JBGSTQ010000294.1:0-6137 GCA_041736375.1 Thiobacillaceae bacterium | reverse complement strand
CTGGAGCGTGCCGACCTGCCCGGCAAGCCTGCCAACCGGGTGTTCCGAGTCCCCGGTGAGGAAAATGTCGACGGCGACCAGAGGCGCTCGCAGGGCCATCCCTAGTGCCCACGCCAAAGCCGTAACGTCCGCCCGGGTCGGGCGGGCGGGCGATTCAGGGCGCAGGTGCCGGACCGGACGTCTCGCTGCCGCTTTCGGACGACGCCATCCAGGCGAACAGAGAGGAACGCATCGCCTCTTCCACCGTCATGTTGATCGGGGTCACCCAGTCGCGCGGCACGAACACGGTGTAGCCGCCAATCATGTAGCCCATCGGCAGGTAAACCGCCAGACGATTGCCCTGCAGGAATCCCGAGGGCAATCCGTCGACGCCCTGGCGCGTGACCAGGCCCACCAGTTCGAGTTCGTTGCCCGGAATTCTCAGCACCACCACCTGCTGGGCCGGCTTGTCCTTATGCGTTGAAAAATAGTCGGCAAAACTCTTCAGCGAGGAATAGATGCTCTTCACCACAGGCAGGTTGGTGAAGGGAAGTTCGATCAGCGAGAGCAGTTTCCCCGCAAACGGCTGGGAGACCAGAACACCGACAAGGAAGATGCCGATGACGCCCAGCATCAGGCCCATGCCCGGGAGATAGAATTCGCCGATAAAGGGGCGAATGATCTGCATCGCCAGCGTTTCCGACCAGGACAGAAACAGGTAAAGCAGATAGACGGTGAGCCCCAGCGGCAAGGCCGCGATCAGGCCGCGAAAAAAATACTGATAGATGCGCATCATCGAATGGAGTCCCGGTGGCCGGGCGGCGGCCAGAGTGAAAAAGTTCCGCCCTGTTTTTTGCCAGCATAGCAGCGCATGCCCTGCTTGTTATGTCCGAGGTGTGGCCAGGATCCGCTCTGCTGCATAATTCCCCGCTCATACCGGCTTCCGGCTCGCTGAATTGAAACCCTGGTTCGTCTACATTCTGCGTTGCGCAGACGACACGCTTTATACCGGCATCACCACCGATGTCGGACGGCGCATCGACGAACACAATGGCGGCAAGGCGCCCGGTGCGCGCTACACGCGCGGCCGTCGTCCAGTGGTGCTGGCCTATTCTGAAGAGGCCGCCAGTCGCGCGGCCGCCTCGCGGCGCGAGGCGGCGATCAAGCAGCTCGATCGCGCAGGCAAGCTGGTTTTGTGCCATGCCTGGCAGGCAGGGGCTCCCCGCCAGGCGTGACCCGGGTCCACGCGTCATTCCCCTATATCCGCGGCGAACCCATTCGTGGCCTGCCGGATTGGGTTAGGCTTGCGCCATGAGCGATGCAAGCCACTCGTCAGCCGAGACTCGCTACGGCCATCCCGATGCCCCCGAGCTTGAAGTCGTGATCGAGATTCCGCGCGGCAGCTTTCTCAAGCGCGGCTCCACCGGCCGCATCGATTTCATCTCGCCCTTTCCGTGTCCATTCAACTATGGATCGGTGCCGGATTATCTGGGGCAGGAGGGCGACCTGCTGGATGCCCTGGTTCTGGGCCCGCGCCTACCCGCCGGCACCCGACTGCGCGTCAGGGCTTGGGGCGCGGTGATCCTGCGCGACCGCGGCATGGTGGACGACAAGCTGGTGTGCGGTACCCATCCGCCAACGCCCGGGGAACGACGTTTCGTGCTGCGATTCTTTGATTTCTATGCGCAATGCAAGGGCCTGCTGAATTGGCTGCGCCGCCGCCCGGGACTTAATGCCTGCGAGGGCTGGTGCAACGCCGCCGAAGCCATGGCCCGTGCTGAACCGAGGCCGGCATCGTGGCAGGGACCGCGGGTTGAGTACTGAGCGAAGAAGGTAGCGTCCTGCCAGCGGGCCGTGGACACCTGCCCGGACGGCCGGCAGGGGCTGTGTTTTTTCGACCCCGATTCATTCAAGACGATCAACGGCACCTGCGGCCAGATTTAGGCAATCGAGCGAGTTGCGTGGAATCGACCCGGCAGAACAGTTGCGGCTCGGCCCATTTGCAGGTGCTGCCGGCGATATGCCACCGGGTGGACTTGGCACCTTGCGGCAGCAAGCCCTAGATGCAGACCGGCTCGAGTTTAATCGGCAGAACCTCGGTGTCATTCACGATCCTGATCACCTCGAACATGAATTTCTCGAAGGCGAGGATGGGCGGAAAACCATTCGTCATTCGCTCTATCTGGATGCAGGGCGTGCTGAACGCCACGATCGGCTTCTGGCCCGTCTGTGAGTAAATTTCGACGGGCAGGGGGGAAAGGGAGACTTTCGAACCAGGAAAGGTCTGGACGCTTTCGGCATTGGCCTGGCCGAAAAGCCCGCACAGACCGGCCAAAATGGCGCAGGAAAGAAAGTTTTGTTTGGTATTCATGGCGTGTCTCCGCTTGTAAGTTATTTGGCCCCTTCAGGGATTCGATTATTTATAGCGAAGTTCCTTTGTTTTTGAAGAAATTCAACGCAAGGACAACACGACAGAAGCCGGCGGTTGTTCGAAGACCGGCCAGATAGCGTCGGCGGACAGTTTTCACCCAGGCTTGTGGCCGCGACCCAATTTGCTGCAAAAGATTGTCCTGTTTGGTGCGCCACGCACAAAAAGCATCCATCCCGTTTTCCTGTCAAGCCAGGCTGTTGCGCGCAGCCCCCCTGTATTGCTGGATTTGCGAGTAATTGCCCGGCTGTCATATTTACGGCACATGAATTGCTTAGAGTGTCTATAAGCAATCTCTAATGGATATGACATGGCTGCTTTGTTCAAGTCGTTGCTGGTTCTGCTGTTCGCGGGCTGCGCTGGTCTCGCGCAGGCCGCGGAGCCGGCGCTGCTGACCCGGCAGGTGCCGGGCCGCAGCCTCGATGAGGTCACCGAGAGGCTGACGCAGGCCATCGCGTCCCACAACTACACCTTCGTTCGCCAGCAGGCGATCGACAGCAGGATGGTGCCGGTGGAGTGGGAGGCGAAGTCGGTGCGCATCGTCTACTTCTGTAACTTCAACAAGATGGACGCCGCCTTGCGGGGCGACCTTCGCACCACCCAGGTGATGCCCTGCCGCATCACCCTGATCGAAAGCGACCAGGGCGTCGAACTGGTCGTCGTCAACCCGGCCTGGATCAGCGAGCAGTGGAATGCGCCCGAACTTCAGCCGCATTGCCTGCAGCTGAAGCAGGACTACCTGGCCATACTCGAGGAGACCTCGCTGTGAAAACATTTCTGCTCGCCTTCACCCTGACCGCGGCTACCCTGCAGGCGGGGGCATCCCCGCTTTCCGCCAGCAAGGCGGGGAGCATGCAGACCGCCCTCGATGACCTGAGCCTGGCGCTGGCCAACCACGGCTACCATCTGGTCAAGGTCCAGCCCATCGATCAGGCCCTGCTCAAGCGCGGGTTTTCCGATCCCGGCATTCGCATCGCGTTTGTCGGCAGGGAAGAGCAGGTCCGGCAGGCACTGGATGCCGACCCGGCCCTGCTCAACCTGCTGCCGATGCGGCTGACCCTGGAAAATGACCATGGCCAAGTACGCATCAGCAGCGACGATCTGGCGCAGTGGCGCGAAAGCCGGCCGTCCGCAGGCAAGGTTCTGCAGCAATGGGAAGACGAGCTCGCCGCCATCCTGTCCGACTACGCCGGCCCGTAATCGCCTGTTTCCTGCGAGGTTGAGCCTGCACGCGCGGATCAGCGCCTGAGGCCGCCGCATGGCCTACACTGCGGCCATGATCGCCACTCCGGCCTCGTCCCCGATCCTCTGGTATTTCGCCGACCCGATGTGTTCGTGGTGCTGGGGATTTACGCCGGTGATCGAGGCGTTGCGGGAAGGCTATCGCGAGCCCCTGAAAATTGCGCTGGTGCTTGGGGGCTTGCGCCCCGGCACGTCCGAACCGATGACGCCGCAACAGCGCGCCGACATCCTCCATCACTGGCGGGAGGTGCAGGCCATGACTGGCCAGGCATTCAGCTTCGAGGGCGCGCTGCCGGACGGGCTCGTCTATGACACCGAGCCGGCGAGCCGGGCGGTCATCACGGTGGGGGCGTTGAATCCGGCGGCGATCTTTGCCTATTTCAAGTCCGTCCAGCAGGCCTTCTATGTCGCGCAGCGTGATGTCACACGCCCCGGGGTGCTGGCGGCGCTGGCGCACGGTCATGGTATCGAAGCAGAGGATTTCCTGGCGCGGTTCGAGTCGGATGAGATGAGAAACAAGACCGGGCAGCATTTTCTGCATACCCGCCAGGCCGGGGTGACGGGCTTCCCCGCGTTGGTCATCAGCGATGCGTCGGGCCGCACCCGGCTGAGCGATGGCTGTCGCGGCCTCGCGGAGATTCGCTCCGCGCTGGATGCCTGGCTGGCCGCGCGCGGCTTGGCGTGATCCGGTTTCAGCGAGCCTTCAGGCACTGCCCGTCCTGCTTGAACCCAGGCAATGCCACTTCAAGCCTTGCGGGTCGAGGTCGGCGTTTGCAAACACCGCGCCGGGGGGTGCGGCGGGGGAGTAGGAACCTCATGATGCCGCGATTCGAAGCAGCCCCATTTTCTTGCAAATGCCAGGTGCGTTTGCCTTGCGCGAGCTTGCTTGTTACCCGGCTCCAGCCGGCGTAATCTGAAACGGCAGGACAGATCGAAGCGGGTCCTTGCTGCCAGCAGGGCGGCTGCGCCGCGACATCGAAACGAGGAGAGAGACACCATGAAAACACTACGCACGATTTCATTTGCATCAATGCTCTTGCTGGCAACACCCCTGCTGGCGCAGGAGGGCCACCAGCATCATGGCGGAGCCGCTGCCGAGGCCCCGGCCAAGGATGCGGCCGAACCGGCCACCGCTGCTCCAGCCAAGGCTGGCGGCGGAAAGATGTCCCACGGCGGTGGCATGGGCGGGATGGACGGTTGCAAGCACATGAAAGGTGGCGGGGCGGCCGACACGACCGCGCTCGAACGGCGCATCGACGAGCTGGAAAAACGCCTCGACCTGATACAGATCTTGCTGAAACGCGAGTCGCGCTGACGCGTCGCAAACCGGCCAGCGTTCGATCGTCGGCCTGTCGTCATGCCGTTGAATCGGTTCAGCCTGGGCACGAACCTTCTTTCGAGCTGCGGCCGAGTCTACGCAACTCGAATAATCCGTTGATCAGGTGCTGCCGGAGGGGGCCGGGCGATCCTCGCACTTCGGCTTAGGCGCAGGCGTTGCCGGGGTTGCGGTCAGGGTGATGACGTCCTTGCCGCGCTGCAGCACGATCTCGACCGGCCGGTCTTCGTCACCCTTGCGCACCAGCCAGCGCAGGCGGTCGCCCGAGAAGACCGGCTTGCCGTCGAATTCCAGAATCACGTCATTGGCCTGGATGCCGGCCGTTTCGGCGGCGCCGCCTGGCTGCACCTTGACCACCCGTACACCGTAATTCAGGTCCAGTTCGTCCAGTTCGGAGTGGGGCACGGCGGCGACCATCACCCCCAGGGTTCTGCCAGGAGCCATGGCCGCTCCGGGATAAGGCTGGGCGTAGGTATGCGGGCAGTGACCGCCCTGCATGCCGCGAGGATGCATGCCGTGAGGACCGTATCCCGGGCAGGTCGGGTGTCCGTAGCCCATGCCGTGGCCTTGCCAGTCATGTGCGGCAGCGGGGGTGGCGGCAAATACGGTGGCAAGGACGAGGCCGGCAAGCGCCGGGCGCGATGCGTTCAGTAGCTTGGTCATGTTCAGTCTCTCCATAGTTGTTGAATCGATGCCCGCTGCTTGCGGACAGCGCAGTTTTTGTCCTGATTCGAGGCGGAGAGGTTCCCGGGCGGCTACATACGGCTGTCACAATCAGCTGGTAGGCTGTGCAGCCCTCCGCTTATATACCCGCAAAACTTGAAACCTCAATCCACAAGCATTGCCGAGCGCCTGATTCCGACCTTGGAACAACTGCGGCAGGAGGCGATTGCGCTGGAATCCGCGCACCGTGACAGGGTCAACCAGGCGTACCCGGACTATCGCGACAGCGCACGTAATCTGCTGCACTACCTGGCGCTGCGGCAGATCGACATCCGCGATCTGCAGGATGACCTGGGCCTGCTCGGGCTGAGCCGGCTGGGCCGTGCCGAAGCGCATGTCATGGGCAGTCTCGACGCCGTGCTCACGGCGCTGCATGCGCTGGCCGGACACGCGCCCGAAACAGATCGCCCACTGCGGGCCGTGACGCCG
>JBGSTQ010000225.1:0-7280 GCA_041736375.1 Thiobacillaceae bacterium | reverse complement strand
GCCGCTCGGCCATCCAGCGCGGCGTGGCCGCCTGCGCATCGATGCCGCGTACCACCCTGCCGAGGTAAAGCGGACAGGCCTCCGCTGCCGATACGCGCACCGCCAGCGTATCGCCGATTTCACTTGCCACATCGTGAATTTCCGGCAAGCGCGTTTCGGTCGCGGTAATCGCCCCGACTTCACGCGCCAGGCCCTGTATCGACAGACAATCCGCACGATTGGGGGTGAGTTTCAGGGTGATCAGCGTGTCGTCGAGATTGAGATAGCTGCGGAAATCCTCGCCCACCGGAGCCTCGTCATCCAGCACCATCAGGCCTTCAGCCGCCCCTTCAAGACCCAGTTCCCGAGTCGAACAGAGCATGCCGAAGGATTCGATCCCGCGCACCTTGGCCACCTTGATGTCGAGACCCGGAAGTTTTGCGCCGGCGCGCGCGCAGGGCACCTTGAGCCCGGCTGCCGCATTGGGTGCACCACAGACGATGGTCAGCGGTGAAGTTTCACCGATATCGACCCGGCACACACGCAGGCGGTCGGCGTCGGGATGCTTTTCCGCCGACAGGATCTCGGCCACCACGACGTCGCTGAAAGGCGGCGCCGCGGGCACCAGCGCCTCGACCTCGAGCCCGGCCATGGTCAGCGCGTGGGCGAGTTCGCGGGTATCGAGCGCAGGATTCACCAGGCTGCGCAGCCATGATTCTGGAAATTGCATGATAAACGCGCCCTATTTAATTGAATTGTTTAAGGAATCGCAAGTCATTCTCGAAGAAGAGACGGAGGTCGTCGACACCGTAGCGCAGCATCGCCAGGCGTTCCACTCCCAAGCCGAAAGCAAAGCCGACAAAGCGCTCGGTATCGATGTCGACGTGCCTGAACACATTCGGATGCACCATGCCGCAGCCCAGTACTTCCAGCCAGCCGGTATGCGAGCAGACCCGACAGCCCTCGCCACCGCACATCACGCAACCGATATCCATCTCGGCCGACGGCTCGGTAAAGGGAAAGAACGAAGGCCGGAAGCGCACCGGTAGATCCTCGCGTTCGAAGAAGTTGCGCATGAAATCCGCCAGCACGCCCTTGAGGTCGGCGAACGAGACCGTCTCGTCGACCCAAAGTCCTTCGATCTGGTGGAACATGGGCGTATGCGTCACGTCGGAATCGCAGCGATACACCCTTCCCGGGGCGATGATGCGCAGCGGCGGCTGATGACTTTGCATATAACGCACCTGCACCGGCGAGGTATGGGTGCGCAACAGCTCGCCGCCTTGCAGATAAAAGGTGTCGTGCATCGCACGCGCCGGATGGTCCTGCGGGATGTTCAGCGCGGTGAAATTGTAAAAATCGGTCTCGACCTCGGGCCCGGTCGCCACCTCGAATCCGATCGAGCGAAACAGCTTCTCGATCCGCGACAGGGTTCGCGAAACCGGATGCAGGCCGCTGCGACCGAGACCGCGACCTGGCAGCGTGACGTCGACAGTCTCCGCCGCCAGTTGCCGTTCCATTTCAGCCTGCTGAAGGTCTTCGCGGCGCATTTTCAAGGCGGATTCAACCGCCTGCTTGGCCTCGTTGATCCGCGATCCGGCAAGCTTGCGTTCCTCGGCCGGCATCGCACCCAAGCTTTTCAGCAGGTCGGTCAGCGAGCCGCTTTTGCCAAGATAGGCCGCCTTGACCTGTTCCAAAGCCTGCAGGTCGGCACAGCCCTGGATGGCGGCGAGAGCGTCGGCCACGATTTCGTTTGGATTGCGCATGGATGAATCCGCCTCTTGATTACACAAACAAAAAAAGGCCTTTCGGCCTTTTCTTGCGACGCACGTCCGGCTTAGGCTGCCAGCTTCGCCTTGACCTGATCGACGATTTTGGCAAAGGCTTCCTTGTCAAAAATCGCGATGTCGGACAGCACCTTGCGGTCGATCTCAATCGCGGCGCGCGACAGGCCGTTCATGAAGACACTGTAGGTCAGGCCATGCTCGCGCGATGCGGCGTTGATACGCGCGATCCAGAGCGCGCGGAACTGGCGCTTGCGCTGACGACGGTCACGGTACTGATATTGACCGGCCTTCATCACCGCTTCGTTGGCGATACGGAATACGTTCTTGCGGCGGCCGCGGTAGCCCTTGGCGGCGTCGAGAACCTTCTTGTGGCTGGCGCGGGCGGTTACACCCCGTTTTACGCGTGGCATATCGTCTCTCCTTTATGCGTACGGAAGCATGCGCGCAACGGCTTTGTGGTTGCTGGCATTGACTGTTTCCATGCCGCGCAACTGACGCTTACGCTTGGTGCTCTTCTTGGTGAGGATATGACGCATGAACGCGTGCGAGCGCTTGAAGCCCCCGCCGCCCAGCGCGCGGAACCGCTTGGCGGCACCGCTCTTGCTTTTCATCTTAGGCATAACAACTTCCTTTTCATCTCATGCAGCCCCAGGTGATTCCAGATTCGGAATGCTTTACCAACCCGACCGCACTTATTTTTGGCGTTCTCGGAGAAACGCCGGTCTCTAAACCTTGGTCTTCTTTTTCGGCGCCAGCATCATCACCAACTGACGGCCTTCCATCTTGGGAAACTGCTCGACCACCGCATAGTCGACAAGGTCGGCTTCAACCCGTTTCAACTGCGCCATGCCGATTTCCTGGTGGGCCATTTCACGCCCGCGAAAACGCAATGTAATCTTGGTCTTGTCGCCTTCTTCAAGAAACTTGATCAGGTTGCGCAGCTTGATCTGGTAATCGCCTTCGTCGGTACCCGGCCGAAACTTGATTTCCTTGATCTGCACCTGTTTTTGCTTCAGCTTGGCTTCGTGCTGCTTCTTGCTCTCCTGGTACTTGAACTTGCCATAGTCCATGAGACGGCACACAGGCGGCTGGGCTGTGGGTGCGATTTCCACCAGGTCCATCTCCGCTTCTTCCGCCATGCGCAGGGCATCGTAGATTTTGACGATGCCGAGCTGCTCCGCATCCACACCAACCAAACGCACTTCCGGAGCTGTTATTTCACCGTTGATGCGTGTCTGCTTCTTTTCCGTCGCGATGAGCCGTTCTCCAAAATAGGCCCCGGCGGTTTCGCCGAGGCTAAAAACAAACAAGGCGCGGGGTAATGCCCGGCGCCCAGTTTGGCCATCTCACTGCCGCCCGTCTATTTCCGTCTTCAGGCGTGCAACAAGCGCTTCCAGGTCGAACTGCCCCAGATCCTGGTTGCCGCGGGCACGGACGGAAACACTATGAGTTTCCATCTCCTTGTCCCCGACCACCACCTGATAAGGCAGCTTCTGCAAGCTATGTTCGCGAATTTTATAGTTAATTTTGTTATTGCTCAAGTCCGAAATAGCCCGAATCCCGGCCTTGCGCAGTGCTTGTGTGACTTTTTCGGCATAACTGGCCTGGTTTTCGCTGATGTTCATCACCACCACCTGCACCGGCGCCAGCCACAAAGGGAAGTTGCCGGCGTGATGCTCGATCAGGATGCCGATGAAGCGCTCCATCGATCCCAGGATGGCGCGATGCAGCATCACCGGCGCCTTGCGGCTGTTGTCCTCATCGACGAACTCGGCTCCCAGCCGCACCGGCAGGTTGAAGTCGAGCTGGATGGTGCCGCACTGCCACAGGCGTCCGAGCGAGTCCTTCAGGGTGAACTCGATCTTCGGGCCATAGAACGCACCTTCGCCCGGCTGTAGGTCGTAAGCCAATCCGTTTTTGTCCAATGCGGCTGCCAGCCCAGCTTCCGCCTTGTCCCACGACTCGTCCGAGCCGACGCGCTTGTCCGGCCGGGTCGACAACTTGACCAGCACATCGTTGAAGCCGAAATCGGCATAGGTCTTCTGCAGCATGACGATGAAGTCGGCCACTTCCTGCTCAATCTGGTCTTCGGTGCAGAAGATGTGCGCGTCGTCCTGGGTGAAGCCACGCACGCGCATGATGCCGTGCAGCGCGCCGGACGGCTCGTTGCGATGGCACGAGCCGAACTCGGCCAGCCTGAGCGGCAGGTCGCGGTAGGAATGCAGACCGCTGTTGAAGATCTGCACGTGGCCCGGGCAGTTCATCGGCTTGACCGCGTAGTCGCGGTTTTCCGAAGCCGTGGTGAACATGTTGTCGCGGTAGTTGTCCCAGTGGCCTGACTTCTCCCACAGGCTCTTGTCCATCACCGCCGGGGTGCGCACCTCCTGATAGCCGTACTCGACGAATTTCTGCCGCATGTACTGCTCGATCTGCTGCCCTACGATCCAGCCCTTGGGATGCCAGAACACCATGCCCGGCGCCTCGTCCTGCAGGTGCAGCAGGTCGAGCTGCTTGGCCAGCTTGCGGTGGTCGCGCTTTTCGGCTTCTTCCAGCCGGTGCAGGTAGGAATCCAGGTCTTCCTTCTTCGCCCACGCCGTGCCGTAGACACGCTGCAGCATCTCGTTTTTCGAGTCGCCGCGCCAGTAGGCGCCGGCCAGCTTCATCAGCTTGAAGTGCTTGAGCTTGCCGGTCGACGGCACGTGCGGGCCGCGGCAGAGGTCAATGAAATCGCCCTCCCGATAGAGTGATATGTCTTCGTTGCTGGGGATCGAGGCGATGATCTCGGCCTTGTAGAGTTCGCCCATGTCGCGGAAGAATGTCACCGCCTCATCGCGCGGCATCACGCTGCGCGTAACCGGGATGTCCTGTTTGGCCAGTTCGGCCATCTTCTTTTCGATGGCGGCAAGGTCTTCCGGGGTAAACGGGCGCTTGTAGGAGAAGTCGTAGTAGAAACCGTCCTCGATCACCGGGCCGATGGTGACCTGGGCATCAGGAAACAGCGATTTCACCGCGTACGCCAGAAGATGCGCGGTGGAATGACGAATCAGGTCGAGGCCGTCGGCATCCTTCTCGGTGATGATGGACAGGCGCGCATCGGCATCGATGACATGACTGGTGTCGACCAGCCTGTCATTCACCCTTCCGGCCAGGGCCGCCTTGGCGAGGCCTGCGCCGATGCTGGCCGCCACTTCGGCCACGCTCGGCGGCCGCTCGAACTGACGGATCGAGCCGTCCGGAAGGGTGATATTGATCATGCCTGATGACTCCAAAAACAAAAAAGCGCGGGTCGGCCGCGCTTTTTTGATCTCAACACAACAAGACTGCGAACAGCGACGCGCCGGTTTATCCAGTTGGCTCGCTACAAGTTCGCGGTGACATTTCGCAACCTCCATCAATCTTGCTGTCGGGTATTTGGTAGGCGCGATTGGACTCGAACCAACGACCCCCACCATGTCAAGGTGGTGCTCTAACCAGCTGAGCTACGCGCCTAATGCGGGGCGCATGATAACCGAAATTTCATCCGGCTGTCGATAAAAGTTTGCGCCGCTTTCAGCCTGTCTGATCGCCACGCGCATTAACTCCTGGCAAGGGCCGGCCAATTTGCCCGCCCCCTTGCCATCTGCTAGATTTGACAGGCAAGTCCGATTCGTCTCGATCAAAAATTTCTCTTTGAGGAAATCATGTCAAAAACCTGGATTCTGGTAGCCAACGGCTCTCAAGCCCGCCTGTATGCAAATCACGGAGTAAAAAAAGGATTGAATCTGGTCAAGGAATTCTCCCATCCTGAAAGTCGCGAGAAAGCCAGCGATCTGGTCAGCGATCAGCAGGGCAGCTTCATGGGTCAGGGCAACGGCAGGGGATCCTTCATCGCGCTCGATCCCAAGGAAAACGAAATGGAGCATTTCGCCCTCGAACTGGCAAAAGAACTCGAGGACGGGCGCACGCACAACCACTACTCAAGGCTGATACTGGTCTCCTCGCCGCATTTCCTCGGCCTCCTGAAAGCGCGGACTTCCCCCCACGTGCGCGACATGGTCAGCGATACGGTGGAAAAGGATTATGTACGCGCCACCGAAAAGGAACTGGCGGGTCACCTCGAGTCGGTGATTTTTCTCTAGGCTTCCCCCGGCCCCGCGGCGCCGGGGGCCGCCGCTGTGTCCAGCGGCCATTCGCCAATCACCTCGTAGTTCACGCCAGCGTCGCCGGAGCGAGACTCCACCAGGACAAACCGGTCGACCGGCCAGTCGACCGCCCGGCAGGCGGACGCTTCGGCGCAGCGTGCCTTGCGCAGCAGGGTGATATGCGGGACAAAGGCCCGTTTGTCGATACGAAAGCCTTCGGCTTGCAGCGCCGTCTCCAGTGCCGCAACCAGGCTTGCGAGCGCGGGCGGGGTTTCCCCTGCCCCCATCCAGCCGACCCGGTTGTGCCCCCAGCACCCGACCTGATCCAGATGCAGGCCGAATTTTTCAGCTCTGATCGCAGCGGCCAGGCTGCGCAACGGATCCAGTTTTGAAACCGGAACCTGCCCGAGAAACGCCAGGGTGAGGTGGAGCGTCTCGGGACGCATGCGACGCCCATCCCAGTGCTTGTGAAGCCATTTGCCGGTCCGGTCGAGGGCGCCACGGGTGTCCGGATCGGGCCTCAGGGCGAAGAACAGCCGCAGGCTTTTTTCGGCATCCTGCTCCATTCAGGAGTTTGTTTTCCTCACGATCAGACACACCGCTTCGGCCGCGATGCCCTCGCCCCGTCCGGTAAAGCCAAGCTTCTCGGTGGTGGTGGCCTTGACATTGACGCGTCCCGGCGCGACGCCGAGATCGGCCGCGATGCGCGCCATCATGGCGGCAATATGCGGCGCCATTTTCGGCGCCTGGGCGATGATGGTCGCGTCCACATTGCCCGTTTCCCAGCCGAGGCCGGTGATCCGCCTGGCGACGTCCCGCAGCAGTTCGCGGCTGTCGATGCCGAGGTAGCGCGGGTCGTTGTCGGGGAAATGGCGGCCGATGTCGCCGAGGCCGGCCGCACCCAGCAGCGCGTCACAGATCGCGTGTAGCAGGACGTCGGCATCGGAGTGACCGGCGAGGCCCATTGCGTGGGGGATCTCCACCCCGCCGATGATCAGTTTGCGGTCCGGCGCAAAGGCATGTACGTCAAAACCGTGGCCAACACGCATATCAGTCATCAAGATGCTCCAGGATCAGTTCCGCCAGTTGCAGGTCGCGCGGATAGGTCACTTTAAGGTTGCGGCTGTCGGCCTCCACCAGCAAGGGGTGAAGCCCGGCCTTTTCGATGGCGGACGCATCGTCGGTGACGTCGTTGCCGGCCGCGGCGAGGGCTTGGCGCAACATGCCATGACGGAACATCTGAGGAGTCTGCGCCTGCCACAGGCCGGCGCGTGGCTCGGTGGTCGCCACCCTGCCCTGTTGATCGGCACGCTTGAGCGTGTCCGCCACCGGCACCGCCAGCAATCCGCCCACCGCGTCCTCGCCAGCCCCATCGATCAGGCGCGCCAGCGCC
>JBGSTQ010000200.1:0-5009 GCA_041736375.1 Thiobacillaceae bacterium | reverse complement strand
GACCGGCTGGGCTGACGGGTCGAGCCGGTTCCAGCCTGCGGGCACATCGATCGCCGGGGGTACGTAATCCGGGCCGACCGCGGCGCATCCGGCGAGGCCGAGGCCGGCAAGCATGACCGAAACGCGTGTGAGACGAGGTGTTTTCATTGGGGCGTGTTCCACGTTCTCATTGACAAGCTCATTTCCTGGTTGCGGAATCACTGCGGTTGCCCGGCAGCAATCGCCCGATCACATCGCGGTACAAGTCTGCGAGCAGGGCGGGTTCGGCCCGCGGCTCCATCATTTCTCGCAATGCCGTGCCCGCGTGCAGCACGGCCAACAACTCTACACGAGCCGTCGCCTCCTGTTCGCTCAGGTGTGGATGATCCTTCCGCAGGGCCGCCACTGCTTCGGCATGCAGGCGCTGGTCGGCGTTCCTGACGGTTTCGGCCACTTCCGGATTGCGGGTCGCCTCTGCCGTCACCTCCAGCAGCAACGCACGGTCATCCGCATCAAACGGATTGTCGTCAAATTTTCGCGAAGCCAGCGCCATCGGAAGATCCGATGGCTTGCCGCGTGCGGCAAGCCACTCCAGGCGCCGGTTGACGATTCGCTCGACGATGGCGTGGATGATGGCTTCCTTGCTGGGGAAGTAGCGATAGATCTGCCCCACGCTCATCCCTACCTGCCTGGCGATCTGCGCCATGCTGGTCGCGTGGAAGCCGTGGCGCACGACGCATTGCCTCGCCGCGGCGACGATCTGGTCGCGGCGCAACGCGTCCCGGATATCCTTGGACGGTCGGAGGGAGAGGGCTTCCTGCTTCATTCACGATCCTTGATCGAAGATGCTGGGGGTTTGATCCTGTCCGAGAATGAACGTTCATTCTCATTTTAGATTTAATCTTGGCTGGCATGACTTTACGGGTACAGAGCGAATCGCAGGGCACCTGGAGAAGCGCCCGGCACACTTTCCACGCCTTGGCGTTCGACGAGTTTTGTAACGCCTGCGGGGACACTCCCGATGGCAGGAAAAAGGCCCGCGGGACAGTGTCCGGCGGGCCTTTCTTGTACGAGCAGCTGCCAGCCGCGAGGCGGCCTGGTCCGGCTCAGAACAGGTTGCTCAAGGTCGATTCGCCGACGCCCTGGAAGGGACCCAGCGGATTGCGGTTGAACTCCTCTCCGGTGATCTGGGGCAGCCCGCTGATCTGCTTGAAGACTACGGTATCGCCCTTCACCAGCAGCATGCCCTTGAAATGCCAGCCCCGGATCTCGGTCCGGCGCTTGAAGTTGAGAAAATCGGCCCAGAAGTTTCCGGCGCGGGTGCGCTTCAGCGACTTCTGCTCGATCTCGAATCCCTTGCAAGCCGCTTTTGCCTGGATGCATTCCCTGACCGCGCCTTCGAGCTCGTCTGAATTGATCTGCGAAGACATGAAGCGGACCAGAACATCCGAGTAATTGAGCAAGGTGACATTGGGGCTGGATTGAGGGTCCAGTCCCAGCGCTTTCAGATCCTGGGTCGTGGTTTGATAGGGGATGATCCTGTCGAAGGTCTGCTGTGCGTTTTCGAAACTCTTCCAGGGCCCATCGACCACGGAGGAACCTCTTGGAAGGAGCGAGCTGCACCCGACCAGACCCAGGCAGGTCGCGGCAAGCAGAATTGTGGACCGCAGGTAAGCATGCGCCATGTTAAAAATAATCCCGTCAACAGTGTGTTCAGATGTCGCGTCTTCACCGATTCGACACGGCCAGCCCCTGCACTGAGTTCAGGCACCGGGAGGCGGATGAATCGGCCAGGCAGACGACAAAGCGCCGTACCGCAAAGTCGTGCGCAACTATAAGAATATTACCATATACGGGTCACCCCTTGTCACGCTGCCAGGCATCGTCAATCCTGCGCTGCATCCCCCCTCATCCTCATGGTGCGGGAGTGATTTTTGTCGGGAGGTGCTGATCCACCTAGAATGGCTCAACTCAGCCATCCCAAACAATATTGTCATCCGCTGCCCTCAAATCGCTGCTGTTGCTGTTCGCCGTCCTGCATGCGGGTTCAGCCGCCGCGCTGGAAGTGAGCGTCGACGCGCCTGACGAGCTGAGGCCGCTGCTCGAGCAGCATCTGGAAACAGCGCGTGCCGCGCGGCTGAAGGAGGTATTGAGTGAGGAGGAAATTGCCCGCCTGCAGCGGGTGAGCCTGGATACCGCGCGCGATTTGCTGGCTACCGAAGGGTATTTTTCCCCGCAAATCAAGGACACGCTGGAGCGTACCGGCGACGACTGGCGGGTGCGCTATCAGGTGAATCCGGGTCCGCGCACGATGGTGCGTACGGTGAGCGTCACGTTCGCCGGAGCGGTCAGTGAAGACAGCGCGGCGAGGCAGAGTCGGCGGGAGCGCATCGAACGCAGTTTTGCGCTGCAGCCCGGGATGCCGTTCCGCCAGGCGGACTGGGACAAGGCCAAGAGTTCGGTGCTGCGCCCCTTGCAGACCGCGCGCTATCCCGCCGCCCGCATCGCGGAAAGCGCGGCACGCATCGATCCCGAGGCCGCTGCCGCCGACCTCTCGGTGCTGATCGACAGCGGCCCGGTTTTTTTCATTGGTCCCGTGCGGGTCAGCGGTAGCCAGCGCTACCCCGAATCGATCATCCGCAACTACAGCCCGCTCGATTCCGGCAAACCCTATCACCTGCAGGATCTGCTGGATTACCAGACGGCGCTGGAAGCGAGCGGATATTTTTCCCAGTCCAGCGTGCGCATCGATCCCGATGCGCAGCAGGCATCGGCGGCACCGATTCTGGTCGAGGTGGTGGAGCGTCCGGCCAAGACAGCCAGTTTCGGCGTCGGCGTGAATACCGATTCCGGCGCGCACGTGCAATCGACCCTGCTGCACCGTAATTTGCTGAACCAGGGCCTGCGGCTGAAGCTGGATGCAAAAATCGAAACCAGCCAGCAGGAAGGGATTGTCGAACTGGCTCGCCCTCGCAATCCCAGGGGGTATGACGAGAGCCTGGGCCTGAGGCTCAGGCACAGCGACATCGAGGGAGAGGAAACCCGCTCCTGGGCGCTGACCGCCAAGCGTACCCGCACCCGTGGCCAGATTGAAGCCACCCTGGCGGTGCAGTATCAGAACGAGGAGCAGACCATCGGCGACGTTCTGAGCGAGCGCAACCAGGCGCTGACGGCTACCTATTCCTGGACCAAGCGCAACATCGGACGGGCTTTCTATCCGCGCAGCGGTTATGTGCTCAACCTGCAGGGGGGCGGGGCGGTGGAGGCGCTGCTGTCGGACACGACTTTCCTCAGACTGTATGGCCGGCATACCCAGTATTTCCGCCTCGGCGATCACGGCCGGCTGGTTCTGCGCGGCGAGCTGGGCGCAGCCCTGGCAAACAGCAGCGAGGGCATTCCCACCGATTTCCTGTTCCGCGCCGGCGGCGATAATTCGGTACGCGGCTACGACTACCAGAGCCTGGGACTGACCCTGCCCGACGGGGTGGAGTCGGTGCGCTATCTGGCGACGGCCAGCGTCGAATACAACTATTTCTTCAATCGCACCTGGGGCATGGCGCTGTTCGTCGATGCCGGCGATGCGGCCGACAGCCCGTCGGATCTGTCGCCGGTGTTCGGTCCGGGAGTCGGTGCGCGCTACAACTCGCCGGTCGGACCGATCAATCTCGACCTGGCCTATGGCGAGGCGGTCGATGAATTCCGCCTGCACTTCTCGCTCGGGGTGTCGTTTTGAAGCGCGTTGCCTGGGGGGCGGCGGCGCTGCTGATCGGGCTGGCCGTGCTGGTTTTGGCGATGTTGTGGCTGACTACCACGGCCACGGGATTTTTGTGGCTGACGAAACAGGCGACGCCGCTGAGCGATGGCCGTCTGGTGCTCGAAGGGGTGGAGGGTCATTTGGGCGCGTCGGCACGCGTGCAGAAAATGATCATCACGACGGACACGCAACGCATCACCCTGAAACAGCTGAAGCTCGACTGGCAACCCCGATCGCTGTGGCATCGATTGATCGAGATCGACCTGCTGGCCGCGCAACACGTTCAGGTGGAGATTCTAAAAAAAGATACGACTCCGCCAGTCTATCCCGGCACCTTGCGCGGGCTGCTGGACATCCGGGTGGCCGCGTGGGATGTGGCGCAACTCGATGTGGTCGACAGGGGGAAGGTGCTTCGTTTCAATTCGCTGCATGGCAAGGTGGACGGCAGGGGCGACCGATTTGATTTCATTGCCGCGGCCATCACGCCGTGGGCGGAGGTGGAGGGAACGTTCGATATCCGCAAGGATGCACCGTTCAAATTGCAGGGACGGTTCGACGCGATCCGCAACAAGCCGGTGCCGGCACAGGCCGCTCTCGGGCTGAGCGGCGAACTGGCGGCGATCGATTTCAGGCTGGATGCCCTGGCTGAAGACATGAACGTCATGGCCAGGGGGAAGGCGGCGCCGTTTGCGCGCGTGCGTTTGCCGCGACTGCTGGTGGCCGGGGAGGGCCTCGACCCGCGCCAGTTCGTGGCGGACGCGCCAAGCGCCGATCTGGCTTTTTCCGGCGTGTTCGAAGGCCAGCCTAACGAACGCCTGCTCGGCACCTTCAGCCTGTCCAACCGGCTGGCAGGACGCTTCGACCAGAATCGCCTGCCGCTGGCCAACCTCACCGGCGCCGTGCTGGGCGACATCACGCACGCCGACTTCAGCGCCCTGGCGATCGACCTCGGTGCGGCCGGGCAATTCAGCGGCAATGGCCAGTGGCGCGACGGTCGCTTTACGCTGAATCTGGAAAGTCCGCGCCTCGATCTGGCCGGACTTCACCGCGACCTCAATGCCACGCGGATCAGGACGACTTTGACACTGGCGGGGGATGCGGCGCGCCAGCAGCTCGATGCCGAGGTCAGCGAAACCTGGGGGCAGGGCCGCTTCACTCTCAGCCATGGCGATGCGGCATTGCGGCTGGAGTCGGCCAGCTTCAGCGGCCAGGCCGGCCGTCTGACTGCGCAGGGCGTATTGCAGCTGGATGCCGGCCGCGCGTTTTCCGCCGAGTT
>JBGSTQ010000177.1:0-2280 GCA_041736375.1 Thiobacillaceae bacterium | reverse complement strand
CAGGGGGCGCGCCAGGTCGAAAGCGATGTCGAGCCGGTAGACGTCGCCTTCGGGGCGCGGCGTGGCCGGGGGCGGTGGCCGCCAGCTCAGTTCCTCGGGCGTGGGCGGCGTGTTTCGTGCCGGGTCGACAGGGAATTTGTGGAAGCCCCATTTCGCCCCGATCCAGCATTCGATCAGTACGCGTTCGTCCTCGCCCACGCACAGTTCGCCAGTGGCGCCATCGAGGCTGTCGGACGCGGCGCCTGGCAGCGGGCCATAGGCGCGCGGATCCTGTTTCCAGCTCTGAAAATCGCGCGTCGGCGGAGCGCCATATTCGGCTTCGAGCGCGCGCCAGAGATCGAAGAAGCGCGAGTAGTCGCGCCAGTAGTCGGGATTGCGGCGGAGGAACTCCCACGCCCACTGGTCGCGGGTCAGGCTTGCGCAGAAGGTGTAATCGTCCGCCGAACGCCAGTCCATTTCAGATCGGCAGGAAAGCCATCGACGCCACGTTGACCACGCCAAAGCGGATCGCGCGGTTGGTCTTGTCCTCGATGATTTTCGCCAGCGTGTCCTGGATGCCGATGAGCTTGCCAAATTCGCGCTCGAAGCTGAGGTTGGGGATGCCGCCAGCGTCCATGCTGTTGGACAGCAGAACCAGATCCCCCCTGTCATTGCGGGCATTGGACAGTTTCCAAACCACTGCCTCGGTGTTGCGCGCTGCGTTGTAGATTTTTTGCGCGTCGATCTCGGACAACAGATAGAACTCGCTCTGGTGGTTGAAGGACGCCATGTGCATCACCAGCAGCCCCTCCATCAAAACCCTGACCCGGTCGCCGGCAAAATCTGCGCGCCAGGGATCGAGCAGGGCGGTTTGCCAGGACTGGTCTTTTTGCTGCGCCAGATGCCAGTGGTCGAGTGGCCGAAACACCGCCGCCATCGCCGCTTCGGCGCTCGCATGGCTGGCCTTGCGCCATTCATTGGGGTTGCGCAGATACAGCTTGAGCGTCAGGTTTTTCAGGATGGCGACGATTTCCTTCTGGTGGAATTCCACCACGTTGTCGATATCGCCTTTGGCCAAGTCCCTGACACTGAAACTGCGCGCGCTGCTGCTGCCGTCCTTGCGCTGGATCGGCTGGCTGGAGCAGGCGCCAAACAGCGTGGCGCTCATCAGGCAGGCAGTCAGGATCGTCGTGCGGTTCACGACGAGCAGCTTACCTCAATCTTTCGTGCCCAGTCAGGCGGTTCGGCGGCGTAGGCTTCGTCTTCAGGCTGCTCGTCGAATGGCCGCATCAGCAGGCGGTGCAGGCGATTTACCTCGCTGTAGTCGCGCGCGTCGGCGGCGCGGCGGATGGCGATCTCGGCCAGATGGTTGCGCAGGATATATTTGGGGTTGACGCGCCGCATCGCGGCCGCGCGCTCTGCATCTACCGAACCGAGCAGACGCAGCGCGGCGGCGTAGCGAACCGCCCAGGCATCGAACGCTGCGCGGTCGAGGAACAGGTCGCGCAAGCTTGTGTTGCTTGCATCGGCCGCGCTGTCGAAGTCGCACAGGCGGCGCAGGAAGATGGTGTAGTCGACATGGTTCTGCGCCAGCAATTGCAACGCGTCCATTATCAGGGTCGAGGCTTCGCTGCCCGGTGGCAGGCCGAACTTGGCGGCCATGCGTTCGAGGTAGGCGCGGCCGAATACCTGCGGATACTCGCTGATCGCATTCGAAGCGGTTTCGACCGACATCAGCGGTACCAGCGCCTGCGCCAGCTTGGTGATGTTCCATGCCGCGACGTCGGGCTGCTGGTCGAAGGCATAGCGCCCGCCAGTGTCGGAATGATTGCAGACGAAGCCCGGCTCGAAGGCATCGAGAAAGCCGAACGGGCCGTAATCGAGGGTGAGGCCGAGGATTGACATGTTGTCGGTGTTCATCACCCCGTGCGAAAAGCCAACCGCCTGCCACTGCGCCATCAGCTCGGCGGTTCGTAGTGCGACCTGACGCAGGAACTCGGGGTAGGGGTCGGCGAGGTTTTTCAGCTCCGGGTAGTAGCGCGCGATGACGTAATCGGCCAAGTGCCTGATCGGCTCGACCTGGTTGCGGTAGTAGAACACCTCGAAGGAGCCGAAGCGCACGAAGCTCGGCGCCAGTCGCGTCACCAGCGCGGCGGTTTCCTCTTCCTCGCGGTACACCGGGCGGTCGCTGCCGACGATGCACAACGCGCGGGTGGTGGGGATGCCGAGCGCATGCATCGCCTCGGAGCACAAATACTCGCGGATGCTCGAACGCAGCACCGCGCGGCCGTCGCCGCCGCG
>JBGSTQ010000163.1:0-7768 GCA_041736375.1 Thiobacillaceae bacterium | reverse complement strand
GCCGACCAGCGCGAGGAGGCCGGCATCGTCGGACAGCGCTGCCGCGTCGCCCTGCTGCTGGACAAACTGGCGACGTCTGGTCACACGCGCGCGAAGGAACTCGCCAGCGTCGCCGAATGGCTGATCCGCCGCTCGGTGTGGATCATCGGTGGCGACGGCTGGGCCTATGACATCGGCTACGGTGGCCTCGACCACGTGCTGGCGCTGCCCTACGACGTCAACATCCTGGTGCTCGACACCGAGGTCTATTCCAACACCGGCGGCCAGACTTCCAAGGCCACCCCGATCGGTGCGGTGGCCAAGTTTTCCGCCGGCGGCAAGGCCACCGCCAAGAAGGACCTCGCCAAAATCGCCAGCGATTATGGCCACGTCTATGTCGCCACCGTCGCCTACGGTGCCAAGGACGTGCAGACCCTTCGCGTGTTCCACGAGGCCGAGGCCTACTCCGGTCCCTCGCTCATCGTCGCCTACAGCCCCTGCATCGCCCATGGCTACGACATGCTCTACAACCAGCGCCAGCAGGAGCTGGCGGTGAAGAGCGGGCACTGGCCGCTGTTCCGCTTCGACCCGCGGCTGGCGGAGGCGGGCGGCAACCCCTTCAAGCTCGATTCCGCCGCCCCCAGCCAGCCGATCAAGGCCTTCATGGAATCGGAAACCCGCTTCGCCATGCTCTCACGCAGCCATCCCGAGGCCGCGCAGCATTTCCTCGAGCAAGCGCAGCAGGACGCCGAGCGGCGCTTCAAGGCCTATCAGGAAATGGCACAGGGCCATGCCGACGAACCCAAAAAGGAAGCCTGACATGATCGACCTCTCCACCGACTACCTTGGACTCAAGCTCAAGAACCCGCTGGTGCCCTCGGCCTCGCCGCTGTCGAAGAATATCGACACGGCCCTGCGGCTGGAAGATGCCGGTGCCGCCGCGCTGGTGATGTATTCGCTGTTCGAGGAGGAATTGCGGGCGGAGGACGCGATGCTGGACCGCTTTCTGCTGCATGCCGATCTCGGGCACGGCGAGGCGGACAGCTTTCTGCCCGATCACGGCAAATTCCAGGGCGGACTCGAGCGTTACCTGGCGCAGCTGAATCAACTCAAGCGCCGCCTGGGGATCCCGGTGGTGGCGAGCCTCAACGGCATCTCTGCTTCGGGCTGGGTGGAGCTCGGTCGCGAACTGGAACAGGGTGGCGCCGACGCGCTGGAACTCAACGTCTATCATGTCGCCGCCGCCGCCGGCCTGTCAGGGGATGCAGTGGAAGCGCGCTATGTCGAGCTGCTCACCGAGCTGCGCCAGGTGGTGAGCCTGCCGATCGTGATGAAGCTGTCGCCTTTCTTTTCCTCGCTGCCGCAATTCGTCACGCGACTGGAAGCGGCGGGCGCGCAGGGCGTCGCGCTGTTCAACCGCTTCTATCAACCCGACATCGACCTCGACGAACTGCGCATGGTTGACCAGCTGCATCTTTCATCGACTGAGGAGGCGCTGCTGCGCATCCGCTGGATCGCCATCCTGCACGGCCGCACCCGGCTGACGCTCGCCGCTACCGGCGGTGTCCACAGCGAGAGCGAGGCACTGAAACTGCTGCTGGCCGGAGCCGATGTCGTGCATATGGCGTCATGCCTGCTACAGCACGGCCCGGACAAGCTGACCGCCATCCTGGCGGCGATGCAGAACTGGATGGAGGAAAAGGAATACGATTCGGTCGCCCAGCTGAAGGGCAGCATGAGCCAGAAAAACCTGCCCGATCCCTCGGCGGTCGCGCGCGCCAGCTACCTGCGCGTGCTGGACAGTTTCTCGCCGCGGCCGGGGGTGTGGTCGTAGGACCGGGCCGTCACGCCTTCCTGACGAATTCCGACTTAAGCCCCATCGCGCCGATGCCGTCGATCTTGCAGTCGATGTCGTGATCGCCCTCGGCGAGGCGGATGTTCTTCACCTTGGTGCCGACCTTGACCACCAGCGACGATCCCTTCACCTTGAGGTCCTTGATCACGGTGACCGTGTCGCCGTCATGCAGCTCGGTCCCGTTGGCGTCGCGCACCACGCGCGTCTGCTCGGCGCTTTCCGCCGCGGCTGCTTGCGGCCATTCATGCGCGCATTCCGGGCAGACGTACCGGTCGCCGTCTTCATAGGTGTACTCGGAGCCGCATTGCGGACAGGGGGGCAGGGTGCTCATGTTGAATCCTTCGACTGGTTGATGCCCCTCTCTTCGGTTGCGCGAAAGCTTCAGGCCGCATCATCCGAGCGAGGGGAGGGGGGCATGATTCTAAAGCTGTAGCCGTGCCGTTCAAAGCCGAGCGATTCATAGAAAGCGTGCGCACGCTCGCGCCTGAGATTGGACGAGAGCGCGACCTTGTAGCAGTTCTTCTCGCCGCACAGGCGCAGCGCATGCCGCATCATCGCTCGGCCGATGCCCTGTCCCTGGCACTGCGGGTCGACCACCACATCCTCGATCACGCCAGAGGGTGCGCCCTGGTGCCCGAGGTTGTCCATGGTCAGCAGGGCGAAGCTGCCCACGATGCGGCCGTCGCTGATTGCCACATACAACTTGTAGTCGGGATAGCGCGCCATGCGCTCGAACACCCGCTCCGCCTCAGTCAGCGGCATCACCTCACCGCCGTCCATGTCGGGTTGCGCGAGGAGGCGGAGGATGTCCGGCAGGTCGTGCCTCGTGGCCTCGCGGAATTGGAATGGGTTCATTTCACCCGTCCCACTTCGGCGGCCAGCCGTTCCAGATTTTGCGCGTTGGCAGTCGCCACGAACGCCGCGATCTGTCCGTAGTGTTCGGCCGTGTCAAAAGTCTGCTGCCAGACGACGAGGGTGCTTGTCCCCTGTTCCTGCAGTTCGATCGTCAGAACGAAATGATGGCCCGAAAGATGCTCGATCTCGACCATGCGGTCGGGCACGATGCGCGCGAACCGGCTCTCGTTCGGGTAGTCCCGTCCATCGGGACCGTGCATGGTCAGGAGCCACCTGCCGCCGGGCCGGAACTGGAAGTCGTGAATCGTGTTCCTGAACCCTTCCGGGCCCCACCATCGGGCCACCCGGTCCGGGTCGCTCAGGGCTGCGTAGACCTCCGCGGCACTGGCCGGAATCAGCCTGCGCCTGATGTCTGAACGCGCTTCGACGGATTCCATGCCGGAGTCTCCAGCGGGTGGGGAAATGTGGGCTATACCGCCAACGCAGAATATAGGCTCCGACACGCTATTGCTAGCGTCCCTCGCCACGTCCCCCTGGCGCCACCCGATGCTCCACTGCGAACACCGCCGCCTCCACCCGCGACGACAGATTGAGCTTGGCGAGGATGTGGCGCACGTGCAGCTTGACGGTGTCGTGGCTGATATCGAGGGTGCGGGCGATGGCCTTGTTGCTCTCGCCGCGGGCGAGGTGGGAGAGGATTTCGCGTTCGCGCGGGGTCAACGCGTCGAGCAGGGAACTGGCGTCCTGGCCCTTCTGGTCGTAGAGCTTGACCAGCTTGGCGGTCATCGCCGGGGCGACGACGGTATCGCCGCGCTGGGCGCGCTGGATGGCGTCGACCACCTCGTCGGGTTCCATGCTCTTCAGCAGATAGCCGTTGGCGCCGGCGCGCAGGGCGCGCGCCAGGTCGTCCTCGGCCTCGGACAGGGTGAGGATCAGCACCGGAAGGGTGAAGCCGTCGCTGCGCAACTTCTGCATCAGGGTGATGCCGTCGGTGCCGGGCATGTTGAGGTCGAGGATCAGCACGTCGGGGCGATGGGCCTTGAGCAGCATCGCCACCTCGTCCGGGTTGCCGGTGAAGGCGCTGACCTCGATACTGCCGCTCTGTTCGAGCAGTTCGGCGAGGCCCTTGCGGAACAGGGTGTGGTCGTCGACCAGGATAATGCGGGTCATGGCGCTCATGCGGCCTGCTCGGATTTGTGTTGCGGGAAGACCAGCCGGACGACCGTGCCTCCCGCCGGGCGGCTTTCGATATTCAGCTTGCCGTCGAGCTTGGCGGCGCGTTCGCGCATGATGGTGAGGCCGAAGCTCTTGCCCATGGTCGAGGATTCCTGGTTTTTCTTCTGCACGCCGACGCCGTCGTCGGCGACGTTGACGATGTACTGGCCGTTTTCCAGGTCGAAGGTGATGACGACGTGGCGCGCACGCGCATGCTTGGCAATGTTGTAGAGCGATTCCTGGATGATGTGGAAGACCTGGATTTCCTCCTCGGGCGACAGGTTGACGTCCTGTACCAGGTTGAGGAAATCGACGTCGGCGTTGGCCTTCTTGCGGAAGCTCTTGGCCAGTTCCTGAATCGCCGGCACCAGACCGCGCGGATTGATGCGGTCGCGGTACTGGGTGATCAGATCGCGCAGGTCGGCGTAGGCGAGGTCGACGGCCTCCTCGACGTCGCCGAGGTAGCGGTTGGCCTCGGGGTAGTCCTCATGGCGCATCGCGTCGCTCAATACGGTGAGCCGCATCTTGGCGTAGGCGAGCGTCTGCGCCAGCGAATCGTGGATCTGGTTGGCCAGCATCTGGCGCTCGTTCATCAGCGAGATGCGCATGTTCTCGCGCGTCAGCCGCGCGTTTTCCAGGGCGATGCCGAGGTGTTCGCTGATCGAACGGAACAGCAGGCGGATATCCTCGGGAACGGTCTTGCCTTCCTCGAGGAACAGGTTGTAGACCCCCATGACCTTGTTCTTGTGCATCAGCGGCACGGCGACGACGGTATTGCAGGTGCCGCTGAAATAGGCATCGTTGGCCTGGCGCTTGCAGAACGCGACGTTGTTCCAGGTGCTCACCGACACCTCGCGCGCGGCCTTGCCGCATACGCCGCAATCGACGCTGACCAGATTTTCGTGCTCGACCAGTTCCGGCGGCAGGCCAACCGCGCTGATCAGGCGGAGGTGGGTGCGGTCGTCGGTGATGACGCGTACCGCGCCGGCCTGCGCGCCGGCCAGCCGGATCATGGTGGACAGGAAACGCCCGAGCAGCTGCTCGACGTTGGAGTCGCTGCTCAGGCTGGTGGTGATTTCGGATAGCACCCGCAGGGCGGGAATGCTTACGTTTCCGGAATCCGCCGGCGTGTGTTCGATCAGGGGGTGTATGTCCTTCATGATGCAGTCAGGGAATGCAGGGTTTCAGCATATCCGATTTGAGCCCGATCCCAAACCTGCTGTCAGCCTGGTTGGGGATTCTGAGTAGGTCTGACGTCAGGATGGCAGGATTCACTAAATCAAAGCAGTCTTCCCTCGAGCACGGGAATGACGCGCCCCCCCACACTGACTTCACGCATTCCGGGGCTCGATTGCGCCCGCAGCCTCACCAGCGAAGGCCGATTCAACGCCTCGCCCTGCTCGATCCGAAGCGACAGGCTGGCCCCGCGATAAGCCTGGTGTTCCAGCAAATAGGCGCCGAGGAAGGCCGCCCCATTGCCGGTGGCCGGGTCTTCGCGGACACCATGGGCCTCGAAGAAAAATCGTGCAGTGATGTCGTTCTCAGAGCTTCGGGTTTGGCTGCAGAACACATAGACGAGAGGCGGGAAGCCCTGTTCGGCCAGCGGGGCGTAAGCCGCAAGATCAAGCCGGCATCGCTGCAGCGCGTCGAGGCTGCGCAGCGCGACGATCATGGCCGAGGTGCCGGCCGAAAGTTGCTGAACCGGCGTCAGGGGGTCGATGTCATCGGGTGAGATCCCCAGGGCCAGGGCCATCGGTTCACGCGCACATCGCGCGCCGAGCGACATCGCGGGCGCCAGGAACCACAACACCTCTTCACCCGCATCGGACGCTTCGAAAGTGACGGTGACCTGGCCCACCGCGAGATTGAGCCGTACCGGACCGGCGGTGTCAGGGACGAGGTGGTGCCGGATCACCCAGGCGGTGCCGAGTATGGGATGACCAGCAAAGTCGATTTCCCGTGCCGGGGTAAAGAGCCGCACACCGTATCCGCCATCCGCCGCAGGCGTGGGCGACACAAACGTCGTTTCCGAATAGTTCATCTCTGCGGCGATTTGCTGCATCGTCTCGACGGACAGCGGGTCGGCACCAACCACAACCGCCAGCGGGTTCCCGGCGTAGCGCCGTTCCGCGAATACGTCCACGATATGCAGGTTGTGCGTCATTTTTGAGTTACTCCGCGGCGACCATCCGGATGACATACGGGGCGAAATACGGACATATTAGTGCAGAGTCTGGGCGGGTTGCAGGGCGGGTACGGAATCAAAGGCGCCAGGCCAATCCGGTCAGCCAGGCATGATCCGGTGCGGCATCGGTCAAGCCTTTGCGATAACCGAAGTCGAAATCCAGATCGGGCGTCAGGGAGTACACCAGCCCGATCAACGCGGAGCCCACGTTGGGGTGTCCCGACTTCGCGGGATTGCTCTCGGCGCTGGCATCAGCTACCAGTCGCAAGCTCTCATTGATGCTGTACTCGATGGATGCCGAGGCATGATAAATGTGGCCGCGTTCTTCTGCCCCGTTGTCGAGGATGCGGGTATAGCCAAGGTGCAGATTGAAAGCCCAGGGATCGCTTGTGTAAGTCATCACGGCGAACAGACTGGGGATGATAATGTCCGCACTCAGGCCTTCTTCTTCATTCCCGGTCGGCAATCCGAGTCCCGGGCGCAGCGCGAAGCTCAGCGGGCCTTCATCGTAGAACCGCCATTTGGCCGCAATTTCCATGTCGCCATAACCCGACACGGACGTGGAGGTCGAGCCTGTTCGTTCGGTCAGTTGCTCGTACGGCAGGCCGAGGATGGCATCGAGAGTGTCCGTGAGACCGATGGAGAAAACGGCATTGATGCTTTTGGCGCGCTCTTTGGTCCCGGCATCCTCATTGTGGCTGAGGTCGTGGGTCAGCTCCAGCTGATAGTTCCCGGCTCCCTGCGTGCCCGTATCCTCAGTGAGCAGGGGGTGGGCCGCACGTGCGGCCGCTGGCCAGAAAACGGAAAAAATCAGTACGAGAAGTCCTGCGAGCCGGGTCGTTTCATTCATTCGTCTTCATCCGCCACGTGTTGATCGTGGTTGTGACGAACAGACAGGGCACGCTTACGCCTTGGGCTCAAGCCTGCCGTTTCGAACGGTCGGTCGCGTATCCCTGAACGTCATTCAGAGCAGGCGGTTCGTCGGGTATCGGCCGCCGAAAGGGCCTCATCGAGCAATTCGATCCAGTGGCTGACCGGCACCGGCGACGCCTCGGCCAAGTGCGTGAGGCAACCGATGTTGGCCGTCGCGATGGCCGTCGGGCGGCTGGCCATCAGCGTGTCCAGCTTGCGCGCACGCAGCGATTCCGACAGTGACCGCTGCAGCAGCGAATAGGTACCGGCCGCGCCGCAGCACATGAAGGAGTAGGACACGGGCAGCAGTTTGAAGCCGGCGCGCTTCAGCAGCTTTTCGACCACGCCATTGAGCTTTTCGCCGTGCTGCAGGCTACAGGACGACTGGAAGACGATGCGACGGGCGGGTTGCGGTGCAGGGCGCTCTTCAATCGGGTCTTCCTTCCATTCTTCGGCGACGATCTCCGCGATGTCTTTCACCAGTTCCGAGACTCGCCTGGCCTTGTCGCGATACTGGGGATCGTCCTGCAGCAGCTGGCCGTACTCGCGAAAGTGCATGCCGCAGCCGCTGGCAGTGAGGACGAGGGCCTCGGCGCCGGCTTCGATGTGTGGCCACAGCGCATCGATATTCCTCCGCATGAAGGCGCGTGCCTCGTCGGTCGCCGCAAGGTGATGGCTCAGGACGCCGCAGCAGCCGTCGCTGGCCGCAACCAGACGGATGCCGAAGCGATCCAGCACGCGCGCCGCGGCAGCATTGATATCGGGCG
>JBGSTQ010000158.1:0-2032 GCA_041736375.1 Thiobacillaceae bacterium | reverse complement strand
GCGACACCGCGCGGCGCGAGATCATCGTGCCGGACGCGGCGCACGGCACCAACCCGGCGACCGCGACCATGTGCGGCTACACGGTCAAGGAAATCCCCACCGACGCCACCGGCAGCGTCGACCTGGCGGCGCTTAAAGCCGCGGTCGGCCCGCACACGGCCGGTCTGATGCTGACCAACCCGTCGACGCTCGGCGTGTTCGAGAAGACCATCGTCGACATCCAGAAAATCGTGCACGACGCCGGCGGCCTTCTGTATTACGACGGCGCCAACCTCAACGCGATTCTCGGCAAGGTGCGCCCCGGCGACATGGGCTTCGACGTCATCCACATGAACCTGCACAAGACCTTCTCCACCCCGCACGGCGGCGGCGGACCGGGCGCAGGTCCGGTGGGCGTGTCGGAGCGGCTGCTGCCCTTCATGCCGATCCCGCTAGTGCTGAACGACAACGGCTTCTACCGGCTGGCGACCGAGACCGACGTGCCGCAGTCGATCGGACGCATGAGCGCCAACATGGGCAACGCTGGCGTGCTGATGCGCGCGTATGTGTATGCGCGCCTGCTCGGCGGCGAGGGCATGCACCGCGTCGCCGAATACGCCACGCTGAATGCCAATTACCTGATGGCGAAACTGCGCGAAGCCGGTTTCGATCTGGCCTACCCCAGCCGCCGTGCCAGCCACGAATTCATCGTCACGCTGAAGAAGCTCAAGGACGCCACCGGTGTCTCCGCGATGGACTTCGCCAAGCGCCTGCTCGACTACGGCTACCACGCACCGACCACCTACTTTCCGCTGCTGGTGCCTGAGTGTCTGCTGATCGAGCCGACCGAGACCGAAAGCCGCGAGACGCTCGACGGCTTCGTCGAGGCGATGAAGGCGATCAAGGCCGAGGCCGAGACCAACCCCGACCTGGTCAAGGGCGCGCCCTACAGCTTGCCGGTACGTCGGCTGGATGACGTCAAGGCCGCGCGCGAACTCGACCTGACCTACAAACCCGCGGCATGACCGAGCCCAAGGCTGCGCCCCCTCTCCCTTTATCCCCGAACGGAGGCAACCCTGGTGGGGCTACTAACCATTCGACTAAGCCCGCAAGCGGGCACGTCGCTGGTTATCCCCCGCAGGCGGAGGAGCACCCTGACGGGCATAAAGGGGAATACGCCACGCCCAGCCCGGTTGAAAGCCCGTTCAAGGGCAAGACCGGGCTTGCCCGGATCATCAATGCGGCAGGCTATTCCTGGGCTGGCCTCACCGCCGCTTTCAGGCACGAGGACGCGTTCCGCCAGGAGGTCTTCCTCCTGGTGCTGCTGGTGCCGCTGGCGGTCTACCTCGGCGACAACGGCATCGAACGCGCGCTGATGATCGCCGCGCTGCTGCTCGTGCTGATCGTCGAACTGCTGAATTCGGCGGTCGAGGCTGCGGTCGACCGCGTTTCGCTGGAGCTTCACCCGCTGATCAAGCGGGCCAAGGATATGGGCAGCGCGGCGGTGATGATTTCGCTGATCAACGTGGCCGTGGTGTGGGTGCTGATGATTGCGGGCTGAACAGCCAGTCAAAAAACATGCCAGCCCGGACTGTTTTTACCCGCCAACCCTAAAGTTGGGGCGGGTTTTGGTCGGAATAGGGACTATCACAATAACCCGACCTTCGACCTTGAAGCTCAAATTTGCCGTCTTCCTGCTGAGCCTGTGCGCAGTGTCTCCGGCTCTGGCCATCGGCCTGGGAGACCTCTCCGTACGCTCGTTTCTGGGACAGCCGCTGCATGCCACGGTCGAAGTGCTGGGCGCACCAGCGACGCTGGATGTGGACTGCATGAGCCTGCGCGCCAGCGACGGCGGCATGGCCCCGCCGGAGCAGGCGCGTTTCAGGATCGAGCGCAGGGGCGACAACGCCCTGCTTCACATCACCACACCACGAGCCGTCAACGATCCCATCGCCCAGTTCGTGCTGGTCTCGGACTGCGAAGGCCGTTTGCAGCGCGAATACGTCGTACTGCTCGACCCGCCCGCGCATATCGAGCCGGCGGTCACGCTGGC
>JBGSTQ010000127.1:0-3498 GCA_041736375.1 Thiobacillaceae bacterium | reverse complement strand
AGATCACCGCGGTCGCCAACGTCGCGGCGGCGCTGGCCGGCAGCCATGTCGGCGTGATCGCCGACGGTGGCATCCGTTATTCCGGCGACATTTCCAAGGCGCTGGCCGCCGGCGCGGATTGCGTCATGCTCGGCGGCCTGCTGGCCGGTACCGAGGAGGCACCGGGCGAGATCGAACTGTTCCAGGGCCGCTCCTACAAATCCTACCGCGGCATGGGTTCGCTGGGCGCGATGCAGCAGGGGTCGAGCGACCGCTATTTCCAGGACAACGAAAAAAGCGCCGAGAAGCTGGTTCCCGAAGGCGTCGAGGGCCGGGTTCCCTACAAGGGCAGCGTGCTGGCGGTGATCCACCAGCTGATGGGCGGCCTGCGCTCGAGCATGGGCTATCTCGGCGTGTCGACCATCACCGACATGCACGCCAAGGCGGAATTCGTCGAGATTACTTCGGCAGGTGTGCGCGAGTCGCACGTGCACGACGTGCAGATCACCAAGGAAGCTCCGAACTACCGGGTGGAATAAGCCAACACTGACAGCATAGGGGGACGCATGGGGAACAACCGCTTGGCGGCAGCCGTGGTGCTGGCATTGGGGATGGTGATCGCGGCCTGGCTGCTGGCCGACGGCATCGTCCGCTTCAAGCAGTTCGAGCGCAGCGTCGAGGTCAAGGGCCTCGCCGAGCGCGAAGTCCCCGCCGACACGGCGATCTGGCCGATCGCCTTCAGTGCGGCGGATGCCGACCTGACCCGCCTGTACCAGAACCTGCAGAGCAAGAACGCCGTCATCATCGATTTTCTGCAGAAGCAGGGATTCAAGCCCGAGGAAATCTCCGTCTCGGCGCCGTCGATCAACGATCGGCAGGCGCAGGATTACGGCAACGCCGAGCTGGCCAACCGTCTGCGCTACACCGGCAAGTCCATGATCACCGTCTACACGCGCCAGGTGGACGTCGTGCTCAAGGCCCTGCCGCAACTCGCCGTTCTGGGCGAGCAGGGCATCGCGCTCAACACCGGCGATTACGAAAACCGCACCCGTTTCCTCTTCACCGGCCTCAATGCCCTGAAGCCCGCGATGATCGAGGAAGCCACCCGCAACGCCCGCCAGTCCGCCGAAAAATTCGCCAAGGATTCCGCCAGTACCCTGGGCAAGATCAAGCGCGCCAGCCAGGGACAGTTCAGCATCGAGGACCGGGACGGAAGCACCGCCCACATCAAGAAAGTGCGCGTGGTTTCCACCGTGAATTATTTTCTAGCCGATTGATACGCCAACCCGACATTCATGCACCAGAAAATCCTCATCCTCGACTTCGGTTCCCAGTACACCCAACTGATCGCACGCCGCGTGCGCGAGGCCAGCGTCTATTGCGAACTGCATCCGAATGACGTCAGCGAGCAGTTCATTCGCGATTTCGCGCCGCAGGGCATCATCCTTTCCGGGGGGCCGTCCTCGGTTTACGAGGAAGAAACCCCGCGCGCACCTGATGTCGTGTTCCAGCTCGGCGTGCCGGTGCTGGGCATCTGCTATGGCATGCAGACCATGGCGGCGCAGCTCGGCGGCAAGGTCGAGAATGCCGTCAAGCGCGAATTCGGTTATGCCGAGATCCGCGCCCAGGGTCACTCGGCCCTGCTGCGCGATATCCAGGACCGCAGCAACGACGAGGGCCACGGCCTGCTCGACGTGTGGATGAGCCACGGCGACAAGGTCACCGAACTGCCGCCCGGATTCAGGATCATCAGTTCCAACGCCGCCACGCCGATTGCCGGAATGGCTGACGAGGAGCGCCGGTTCTTCGGCGTGCAGTTCCATCCCGAGGTCACTCACACTTTGCAGGGCAAGGCGATCATCGCGCGCTTCGTGCACGAAATCTGCGGCTGCGGATCCGACTGGAACATGCCGGATTACGTCGAGGAGGCCATCGGCCGGGTGCGTTCCGAGGTGGGGACGGACGAAGTCATCCTCGGCCTGTCGGGCGGGGTGGATTCCTCCGTCGTCGCCGCGCTGCTGCACCGGGCCATCGGCAACCAACTCACCTGCGTCTTCGTCGACAACGGCCTGTTGCGCCTCAACGAAGCCGAGCAGGTGATGCAGACCTTCGCCGACAATCTCGGCGTCAAGGTCATCCACGTCGACGCCAGCGAGCGCTTCATGTCCGAGCTGGCGGGCATCTCCGATCCCGAGCAGAAGCGCAAGATCATCGGCCGCGAATTCGTCCACATTTTCCAGGAACAGGCCGAGAAGCTGCCCAACGCCAAGTGGCTGGCGCAGGGCACCATCTACCCCGACGTCATCGAGTCGGCCAGCGCCAAGACCAAGAAGGCGCACACCATCAAGAGCCACCACAACGTCGGTGGCCTGCCCGACACCCTGCACCTGAAGCTGCTGGAGCCGCTGCGCGAACTGTTCAAGGACGAAGTGCGCGAACTCGGCATCGCCCTCGGCCTGCCGCACGACATGGTCTACCGCCATCCCTTTCCCGGCCCCGGCCTGGGGGTGCGCATCCTCGGCGAGGTCCGGCGCGATTTCGCCGACCTGCTGCGCCAGGCCGATGCCATCTTCATCGAGGAATTGCGTGCCAGCGGCTGGTACGAGAAAACCAGCCAGGCCTTCGCCGTGTTCCTGCCGGTCAAATCCGTCGGCGTCATGGGCGACGGCCGCACCTACGACTACGTCGTCGCCCTGCGCGCCGTGCAGACCCAGGACTTCATGACCGCCCACTGGGCCGAACTGCCCTACACCCTGCTTGGGAAGGTCTCCAACCGCATCATCAACGAAGTCCGCGGCATCAACCGCGTCGTCTACGACATCTGCGGCAAGCCGCCTGCGACGATTGAGTGGGAGTAAGCCCTTTGAGGCGTTGGGCGAGGGGCCCCGCGTAGCGGGGATCGACCCGATGAAGAGGGCTGCCCGCGACGCGCAGACCGCAGTTCATCCCATAGTTTTCAGAGCGGGCTTCTTTCTTGAGGCGTTGGGCGAGGGGCCCCGCCTGGCAGGAATCGACGCGGGCTCGCCGAAGCCCCGCAACCCATGAAAGCGGTCGCCGTGATCGGCGGCGGCCCCGCAGGCCTGATGGCGGCCGAGGTGCTCGCACAGGGCAACGTGCGGGTCGACCTGTACGACGCCATGCCCTCGGTCGGACGCAAGTTCCTGCTGGCCGGGGTGGGGGGCTTGAACATCACCCATTCCGAGCCGTTCGAACCTTTCCTGTCACGCTATGGTGCGCGTGCCGAAACAATCAAGCCGCTGCTCGAAGCCTTTCCTCCTGTCGCACTGTGCGAGTGGATCCACGGGCTGGGGGTCGATACTTTCGTCGGCTCGTCGGGACGGGTGTTTCCCAAGGACATGAAGGCCGCGCCGCTGCTGCGTGCGTGGCTGCATCGCTTGCGCGAATCCGGAGTGCACTTCCATGTGCGCCATCGCTGGCTGGGCTGGCGTGACACAGGCGTGCTTCGCTTCGCGGCTCCCGGCGGAGAACGGGCTGTGACAGCCGATGCGGTCGTTCTGG
>JBGSTQ010000096.1:0-8605 GCA_041736375.1 Thiobacillaceae bacterium | reverse complement strand
GTGGATATGACCACCTTGCCGCCCGACAGCAGCGCGGGCACCAGGTACGCCAAGGTCTTGCCGGTGCCGGTGCCGGCCTCGGCCAGCAGCACGCTGTTGTCCTCGATCGCCCGCCTGACGGCCTCGGCCATGGCCAGCTGCTGAGGCCGGGCACGCCATTGGGGCAACACGCTTGCAAACGCCCCCGCGGGAGAAAAAACCGTATCCAGATCAGTCATGCTTGGGTCAAAGTGGTTGCGCCAGTTTATCACCCCGATCCGCGCCGCCCGGCGCTGGACTCGCATTTTTACGCCCCGGAACCCCTTCATTTTTACTATCAAGTCGCCGTTAGCTGGGGTGTTGACTCAATACACACCATGATCAAGTACGGCTACCTCCTTCTGTTGTTGCTGGTCCTGCCGCACTCCGCCGCCGCCACCGCCGAACGTGTCCGGATCGAGCTCGACTCGGGCCTGCACGCTGAGGCCGCCTATATGACCGGGCAGGCCTCCCGACCTGCCGTACTGCTGCTGCACGGCTTTTTGCAGACGCACGAATTCGCCACGGTCGCGGCGCTGGCCCGCGGGCTCAATGACGCGGGCTATCCGGTGCTGGCGCCGACACTCTCGCTCGGCATACCCAACCGCAAGCAAAGCCTGGCCTGCGAAGCCGTGCATCGGCACTCCCTGGACCAGGACCTGGTCGAAATCGACCGCTGGGTGCAATGGCTGACCTCGCGCGGCCACCGCAACATCGTGCTGGTCGGCCACAGTTTCGGCAGCATGCAGTTGCTGGCCTATCTTTCGGGCAAGCCGGACCCGGCGGTACGGGGCTATATCGGTGCCTCGCTGGTCGAGACCCGGATAGGCTCCACCCCCCGTGCCGAACTGATTGCCCGGCTGGAACAGGCGGTGAAGCGCCGCGACCGTGCGCTGGTCAACCAGCCGATCTCCTTCTGCAAGAAATATCCCTCGACCCCGGATGCGCTGCTGAGTTATGTGCGCTGGGATCAGCCACGCATCCTCAAGGCGCTGAGCGCCTACAAGGGAGAAAAGCTGCTGGTCATGGGAAGCGCGGACGACTGGCTCGACCAGGGCTGGCTGCGCACCCTGCAGGCGAACAAGGCGCCGATGGCCATCGTCGAGGGCGCCACGCACTTCATGGATGGCGAACACGAATTCGATCTGCTCGACCGCAGCCTGACAATGCTGAAGAACATCGCCCCCCCTTCCATTCCATGAAGCTTCCCGAGACCTTCTCCATCAGGCATCTGGCCCTGACGTTCATCACAGCGATGCTGGTGCTGGTGGCCGCGCTGGGCGGCTATGCCCTCTATCTGTCGGCTGCCGTGACGCAGAGCCTGGCGCAAAGCGAAATGCGCGATGCCCGCGACGAGGTGCTCACGCACATCAAGCGCCTGCTTGAACAAACCGAAAGTCAGGCCGCCGCCATTGCGCGCTGGGACGAAACCCAGCAGCAAATGGTGATGCCTGAATACTATGGCTACTGGCGCGACCAGCGGGTGTACGAAGCCGGGATGCTGCCGCAGACGGTTGCGCGAATTGCGCTCTACATGCCCTCGGGCAGCCTGCTCAGCCCGCTTTCCCAGAGCAGCCCGATGCCCGCGAGCTTGCCCCTGTCCGCCCGCTCGAGCTGGCTGGTAAACGAATCCGGCAGTATTGCCTTGTATCAGCGCTTGGCCGTCCATGGCGACGAACTCGGTAAGAGCCTTTTGGGTTATGGCCTGATCCGTGTCGATCTGTTGCCGGCCCTGCTGCAGCAGAGCGTCTTCTATCAGGCCGACAAGGACACGCTGCGGCTGACTATCCAGCCCGGTGAAGTCATCGATGCCGTCCAGCTTTCCTCACGCCTGAGCCTGCAGCCGCATCCAGATCCCAACCAGATCAAGTTCCAGACGATACTCACGCGCACGCTGATCGGGATCTTCCTCGTTCTGGCCGTCCTGGCGCTGTTTGCCTACCAGATCTACAAGCGTCTGCTGGTAGCGCCGCTGCAGCAGCTGGTGCATGAAATCAGCGCCATGCAGGAAGGACACACCCGAGGTGGCCTGGCGGCGCCGATGCGGATTCTCGAAATGGAAAACATCCGCCGTTCACTGCAGGCCTATCAGCTGCAGTTGCGCGAACTCCATGGCACGCTGGAAAACCAGAACCGCGAGTTTCACTCGCAGGCGCGCCAGGATGTGCTGACCGGCTGCCACAACCGGCGCGCCTACGACGAAGACTGGGAATACCTGGGCCAGAGCCTGGAGTCGAAACCCCAGGATGTCGCCTACCTGCTGTTCGATTGCGACCGCTTCAAGTCCATCAACGACACCTATGGCCACGCCAAGGGAGACCGCGTGCTGGTGATGATCGCCGACGCGCTGGTGATGGCGCTGCGGGCGAACGACCGGCTGTACCGGCTGGGCGGCGACGAGTTCGCCACCGTGCTGGTCCGTACCACCCCGACCCAAGCGAGGCAGATCGCCAAGCGTTGCCAGAGCCTGATCGAGGCCGCCAGTTTCGCCGGGCTGGGAATCAAGGAACCGGTCAGCATCAGCATCGGCATTGCGTTTTGCTCGACCGACTCGCCGCAACGCCTCGCCGAATTGCCCAAGCAGGCGGATATCGCGATGTACACCGCCAAGCAGCCCGGACGCAGCCGCATTGCCATGTTTGGCGAAGACACCAGCAGCTCGGACATGACCCTGGTCGCCAGCCGCGAAACCAGCGCGCTGTTCCAGGCGCTGGCCACGCCCGGCATGATCGAAATGCATTACCAGCCGATTCACGCGCTGCCGGGACGGGTGCTGGAATACTACGAGGCGCTGGCACGAATCCGTCATGGCGACGAACTCATCATGCCCGGAACCTTTCTGCCGGTTGTCAGCAGCCGCCGCCTCGAAGCCGATTTCGACATGGCCGTGCTGAACCAGCTGGACAGCGATCTCACCTCGGGATTGCTTCCCGATGGCTGCGGCGTGTCGATCAATCTGTCGGCCCAGAGCATGTTCCGCCCCGAGGTCATCTCCCAGCTGCTGGAGCTGTCGCGTCACAGCGCCGATCACCCGCTGATGCTGGAGATCACCGAAACCTCGCTGATCACCCAGATCGAGGAAGTCCGCACCTATCTCGACCTGCTGCGCAGTCTGCAGTATCGCGTCGCCATGGACGACTTCGGCACCGGCTATTCGCCGCTGCGCTATCTGGTCGACCTGCCGGTCGATGTGGTGAAGTTCGATATTTCGCTGATCAGGAAACTGCACGACAACGATCGCGCCAGCCAGATCGTCGCCGACTTTGCACGGATGATGAGCGATGCCGGCTATCAGCTGGTCGCCGAAGGGGTCGAAAGCGAGGCGGTATTGCGCAAGGTCGAAGAACTCGGTTTCGGGCATGTCCAGGGCTTCCTGCTGGGCAGGCCGCAGCCACTGTCCAACCTCGACTTCTCAGTGCATGTGAATCACTCGGTTACTGTCGCCACCGTCTGATTTTGCCGTCCGGAAAGGCGGAATGCGACAGGTCAGGGTCAGTGCTTGCCGGCTCGCCAGATCGACAGAATGATCCAGAGGCTGTTCAGGAAGGCGATCAGGAATCCCAGCAGGCCGAACAGGGGCAGGCCGAAAAGTTTCGGTCCCCCTTCCACGGTCATGATGATGCTCGACCCCACCACCAGCGATGCCGTCAGGATGCCCATCGTCAGCCGGTTGCTGGCGCGGTCGAGTTGCTGGCCGAAATGGTCGAGGCGCTTGAGGTCCAGATCAATCTTCATCCGCCCGCGGCGCATGTCGCGCAACACATGGGTCAGGTCGCGCGGCAGGTCGGCGATGACTTCCAGTGCCTCGCGCAGGGTCTTGCTGCCGCGCCTCACCAGCGCCTGCGGGGTAAAGCGGCTGCGGATGATCTCTTCGACGAACGGGGTGACGTTGTCGATCATGTGGAAGTTCGGGTCGAGCTGCTGCCCCAGACCTTCGAGCGTGATCAGTGTCTTGAACAGCAGCGTGAGGTCGGCGGGCAGCACCAGGCTGTTGTCCCGCATCAGACTCGTCACATCGTTGAGCAGGACACCCATCTTGACGTCCTTGAGCTGCAGGTCGTCATAATTCATCAGCAACTCGGTGACTTCGTAGGTCAGGCGGTCCTCGTCGATCTCGGCATCGCCCGACCAGTCCAGGAGGACCTCCAGCAGGTCGCGCTCGTCCTTGCGGATCAGCGCATGCAGCAGGTTGACAATCTGGTGTCGGCGGACCTCGGTCAGCATTCCGACCATGCCGAAATCGATCAAGCCGATACGGTTGCCAGGCAGAAAAATGATGTTGCCGGGATGTGGATCGGCATGAAAGTAGCCATGCTCGAGAATCATCCGCAACACGACGTCGGCGCCGCGCGCCGCCAGTATCTTGGGATCCAGTCCGGCCTCCTGCAGCGGTGCGAGCGCCACGCCGGTCAGGCCGACGATTTCCTCCTGCACGTTGACCAGATCATTGGTGTAATCCCAGTAAACCTTGGGAATCATCACGTTGGGGTCGTCGGCAAAATTGCGCGAAAACTGACCGATATTGCGCGCCTCCTTGACCAGATCCAGCTCGCGGTTCAGCGAACGGCGGAACTGCGACACGATTTGCACCGGGTCGTAACGCCTTGAATCGGGTACTTCGCTTTCCAGCAGCCTGGCCGTGTGATCGAGTATGCGCAGGTCGGCATGAATGACGTTCTCGATATTGGGCCGGCGGATCTTGACGACGACCGGCGTACCGTCTTTCAGCCGCGCACGGTGGACCTGTGCGATCGACGCCGCCGCCATCGGCCGGGTCTCGAACTCGGCGAAAATCTCGCCCGGTTCGCCTTTCAATGCCCTGACCAGGTGTGGATGCAGCACGTCATACGGGACCGCGGGCACCTGGCTGTGGAGCTTTTCGAATTCGGTTATCCAACTGGGAGGAAACATGTCCACCCGCGTGGCAAGCAGTTGGCCGAGCTTGATGAAGGTGGGGCCAAGCTCCTCGAGCGCCCTGCGGATTCGCACCGGGGCGTCGAGCTGGCTGACTTCGCTGGTGCTGTGCCAGTGCAGGATCCGGCCCGTACGCTCGAGCACGCCGCTGATGCCCAGTACCCGGACAAAATCACCCCAGCCATAACGGATCATGACGCTGGCGATTTCGTGCAGGCGGGGCAGGTCGCGGACGACCGAGATAGTTTCCCAGAGCATGGAAGTCTGTTCTTGTTGGGGTGACAGGAGTCTAACCGCAACCCCCGGAAGCCTGCCAGCGCTTCCGGGCAACCGCGCGTTGACTACCCGCGCAGGCGTTCGCTCTGGCGTTTCAGCGAGTCGGACAGCGCTTCCAGAACGCCGCTGGCAAGTTGGGACAGGCGCTCACCGGCAACATCCACCGCCTCTTTGACGCCCGACTGCCCTGCCTGTCCGGTGGCCTTGACGCCTTGCGCCAACTGCGACATGGATTCGCGCACGCGTTCACCGGTGCGGGTGCCGCTATGCGACAGGTGCTCGGCCATCTGGCTCCATTCTTCCTTGAGCTTGCCGCTGGACTTCTGCGCGGCGTCCTTCAGGGTATCGACGAACTGCCCTTCCAGATCGCGCAAGCGTTCCAGGATCTCCTTCATTTCGCCATCCTTGAAGTCCTGTCCTTTGGAGACGGCCTCGCGCAAGGTCAAGGAAATGGCCTCCGCCGCACTGCCGATGGCGTCATCCAGCCCGTCCACGGTCTGCTTCAGGCCGGCTTTCATTTCCCCGCCGCGCGCGTTCAGCCCGCTGCCCACCCCGGCGGTGACCGCCCCCACGATGTCACGCAACTCGGCCAGGCTCATGCGCCGGTCATGCAGAGCCCGTGCTGTGAGATCGCGCACCCTTTCACGCAAATCAGGCTCCTTTACCGCTTCTTCCGCCTTGTTTTGCAGCAGCAGCAAAGCTTCATTTTCACCACTTGCAGGGGTAAGTTCGTCGTTCATGATCATGTCCTCGCATTCAAGATACGGCCAAAATAACCGCTTTCGCTTTTAATATAGAGCACATACGGCCCATGAAGTCTCCTCTACCCCTGTTCGCGCTGCTGGCTTCGCTTGCCTGGTTGCCGGCTGGCGCCAGCGGCATCCTGCCAACGGTCGACATCCCCATGTACGCCGTCAGCCTGGTCGGCACTCCCTATCGTCCGGGCGGCAGCGATCCGCAGCAGGGCCTCGACTGCAGCGGCTTCGTCAACCACGTTTTCCGCATGGCCGCCGGCCTGAAGCTGCCGCGTGACAGCCATTCCATCAGCCAGGTCGGGCAGCAACTGGATCCTGCGGAACTGCAGCCCGGCGATCTGGTCTTTTTCAATACCCTCGATCGACCCTTTTCCCATGTCGGCATCTATCTCGGCGATAACCGTTTTGTCCATTCGGCCAGCAGCCGGAGCGGCGGCGTCATGCTGTCGAATCTGTCGGACAAATACTGGAGTCGTCGCTTCGAGGGCGCCCGACGCGTCATGACCAGCGAGCAATGAATCTCCGTTGCGCCTGCTTGCTGCTGGGAATCCTGGCCGCGGGCGGTGCGCTTGCGGACGATCCTTTCGATTTCCGCAGCGCCTTCGATGTCAATGAAGGCACGCTGAATTTCCTGACCAGTCCGCCCGCCAAGGCGATCCACTTCCACCAGAACCGCATCCGCATCACGCCTGACAGCCTCGCCAGCGGCTGGGTCGGGCTTGAACAGTGCCACGACAATCTGGACAAGGTGGCACGCGCGCAAATCACCTTCCGCGAAGGCTTCGTCCGCGACCTCAGGGTCGAATCGTCCGCGCACATCGAGTCCGCCTGGATCGAGGGTTCCAGCGTCCAGCTGCGCAACGTGTCGGAAGGTGCGCGGCTCTGTCTGGCCGCCGAAACGATGGCCCTGCGCGACTCAGGCAACGACTTTTTCACCCTGCACAACGGTCCCTACATGCGCAAATTTCTCGATGGCTACTATCCGATGAGGGTGACGATCGAAGTCGAATTCCCGGCGCGGACGCTCAGCCTGGTCGACATCACCCCGCCGGCACAGCCCGGACTCGACATCGTCGAAGCGCCCGGAACGATTCGCCTGGATGCCCTGTTCGAGGGGGAATTGCGAACGGTGATCCAGTTCCAGCGCAAGTGAACTGCTGAATTTTGACTCCCCTTGAAAATAGTTATTGATAACCGTTCTCATTTTTAGTACGATTAGCGGCATCGACAACTTTCAAGGGAAAGCCCGAAATGAAACTTCGTAACCTCCTTGCCTCTCTGGCGCTCACCGCCATCGCCCTGCCCGCACTGGCCGAAGAAGTGGTGGTGTATTCCGCTCGCAACGAACAGCTCATCAAGCCCCTGTTCGACGCCTACACCCGCGACACCGGCGTACAGATCAAGTTCATCACCGACAAGGAAGGTCCACTGATGGCGCGCCTCAAAGCCGAGGGCAGAAACACCCCGGCCGACATGCTGCTGACGGTCGATGCGGGCAACCTGTGGCAGGCGTCGGAAGAAGGCCTGCTGCGACCGATCAAGTCGAAAGTATTGGAAGCCAACGTGCCGGCTCACCTGCGCGACCCCGACAACGAATGGTTCGGCCTGTCGGTGCGCGCCCGCACCCTGGTCTACAACACCGGCAAGGTGAAACCGGCCGAGCTGTCGACCTACGAAGATCTGGCCAATCCGAAATGGAAAAACCGCCTCTGTCTGCGCACCTCGAAGAAGGTCTACAACCAGAGCCTGGTGGCGATGATGATTCACGAATACGGCGAAGGCAGAACCGAAGACATCGTCACCGGCTGGGTCAACAACCTCGCCACCTCGCCCTTCCCTGACGACACCAAGGCAATGGAAGCCGTGGCCGCCGGGCAGTGCGATGTCACCCTGGTCAACACCTATTACTTCGGTCGTTTGATGGAGAAAAGCCCCAACCTGCCGCTGGCGATCTTCTGGCCCAACCAGAACCTGAAGAACAAGGCGGCCGGGGTGCACGTCAACATCTCCGGTGCCGGCGTCACCCGCCACGCCAAGAACCCGGCCGGCGCGCAAAAGCTCATCGAGTGGCTGTCGTCCGACAAGGCGCAGAACCTTTTCGCCGACGTCAACCTGGAATACCCGGTCAACGCGAAGGTGGCACCGGACAAGACCGTGGCCGCCTGGGGCAGCTTCAAGCAGAACCTCATCAACGTGAAAGAGGCTGGCAGCCTGCAGACCAAGGCCGTAAAATTGATGGATCGCGCTGGTTACAAGTAATAGTGATCCCCCTTGTCTGACACCCTGGCAGCCAACTCAAAAACGCCCGCAGCGGGCGTTTTTGTTTTATCCGATGTGCGCCCTCGCCTCAGCGGCTGGATGCTGTTCGCCATGGCGGTCGCCGCGCTGGTGCTGGTGCCGGTGGTGGTCACGTTTTCCTCGTTCGCCCAGGTCGAGCGCGACATCCTTACGCACCTGATCGAATTCGCCCTGCCCGAGCTGGTGGTCAACACGCTCTGGCTGGTGCTCGGCGTGGGGTTCGGCGTCAGCGTGCTGGGGGTGTCGCTGGCCTGGCTCACGGCGATGTGCGAATTTCCTGGCCGCCGCCTGTTCGACTGGGCGCTGCTGCTGCCGCTCGCCCTGCCCGCCTACGTCACGGCCTT
>JBGSTQ010000062.1:0-5593 GCA_041736375.1 Thiobacillaceae bacterium | reverse complement strand
GCCGCGGCGCCGGCCTGCTTCAGGGCATGGATCTCGGCGTGCGCCGTGCCGGCGCGCTGATGCCAGCCTTCGCCGACGATGCGATCGTCCCGGACGATGACGCAGCCGACGCGCGGATTGGGAGTGGTGGTGTAAAGCCCGCGCGCCGCGAGCTGCAGCGCATGCGCCATGTGGCGGTGGTCGGACGCGCTGAACATCTCAGGACTGGTCGACGTCGCGAATCGCGTCGCGGAAATCGTCGACGTCCTGGAAGCTGCGATAAACCGAGGCAAAGCGGATGTAGGCGACCTTGTCGAGCTTCTTCAGTTCGTTCATCACCAGCTCGCCGATTTCACGCGCGGGGATTTCGCGTTCCCCCAGCGTCAGCAAACGCTGGCGGATGCGCTCGACCGCGGCGTCGACCAGTTCGGTCGATACCGGACGCTTGTGCAGCGCGCGGCGGAAGCCCTCGCGCAGCTTGTCGACAGAAAAATCCTCGCGGGTGCCGTTGGTCTTGACGATCTGCGGCGTCCGCAACTCGGCGGTTTCCCAGGTGGTGAAGCGCTTGTCGCAAGCGGTGCAGCGGCGGCGCCGGCGAATCGCATCGCCCACCTCATTGACGCGGGAGTCGATGACCTGGGTATCAAGAGAACCGCAGAAGGGACATTTCATGGTTAGGGGTCAGGATTCAGGGGCCAGGGGTCAGTGGGGTCTTGTGCGGCATAGCCGCATTCATATTCAAGGAAACGCGAAGCGACATCCCCTGACCCCTGAATCCTGGCCCCTGATCCCTGAGGCGTCAGCCATACACCGGAAACTTCGCCACCAGCTTCGCCACTTCGCCCTTCACCCGCTCGATCACCGCTTCGTCGCTCGGTGCGTCGAGCACGTCGGCGATCAGATGGGCGAGCTGCTCGGCTTCGAGTTCCTTGAAGCCGCGCGTGGTCATCGCCGGGGTGCCGATGCGGATGCCGCTGGTGACGAAGGGTTTCTGCGGGTCGTTGGGGATGGAATTCTTGTTGACGGTGATGTGGGCGCGACCGAGCAGGGCCTCGGCTTCCTTGCCGGTGAGCTTCTTCGGCTGCAGGTCGACCAGGAAGACGTGGCTCTCGGTGCGGCCGGAGATGATGCGCAGGCCGCGCTCGACCAGCACCTTGCACATCACCAGGGCGTTGTCGATGACCTGCTCCTGGTAATGCTTGAACTCCTTCGTCGACGCTTCCTTGAACGCTACCGCCTTGCCGGCGATGACGTGCATCAGCGGGCCGCCCTGCAGGCCGGGGAAGATGGCGGAATTGATCGCCTTCTCGTGCTCGGCCTTCATCAGGATGATGCCGCCGCGCGGGCCGCGCAGGGTCTTGTGGGTAGTCGAGGTCACGACGTCGGCATGCGGCACCGGGTTGGGGTAGACGCCCGCGGCGATGAGGCCGGCGTAGTGCGCCATGTCGACCATGAAGATCGCGCCGATTTCCTTGGCGACCTTGGCGAAGCGCTCGAAGTCGATGCGCAGCGCGTAGGCCGAGGCGCCGGCGATGATCAGCTTCGGCTTGTGTTCGCGTGCCAGCGCTTCCATCTTCGGATAGTCGATTTCCTCTTTTTCGTTGAGGCCGTAGGCGACGACGTTGAACCACTTGCCCGACATGTTGAGTGCCATGCCGTGGGTGAGATGGCCGCCTTCGGCCAGGCTCATGCCCATGATGGTGTCGCCGGGCTTGAGGAAGGCCATGAACACCGCCTGGTTGGCCTGCGAGCCGGAGTTGGGCTGGACGTTGGCGGCTTCGGCGCCAAACAGCGCCTTGACGCGGTCGATGGCCAGCTGCTCGACGATGTCGACGTATTCGCAGCCGCCGTAGTAGCGCTTGCCGGGATAACCCTCGGCGTACTTGTTGGTGAGTTGCGAGCCCTGCGCCTGCATCACCGCCGGGCTGGTGTAGTTTTCCGATGCGATCAGCTCGATGTGATCCTGCTGGCGCTGGTCTTCTTTCTGAATCGCCGCCCACAGGTCGGGGTCGGTCTTGGCGAGGGTGTCTTGGCGGTTGAACATGGCAGTCGGGCAGGGCTGAAAAGCTTGCGATTTTAACACGCGGCGGTTTTTCCAAGCGGCTCGTATAATCGCCCAAAACCTGAGGCCAGATCATGCAAAGACGAGATTTCCTGACGGTTGCTGGCGCGGCGGCGATGCTGCCGCTGGCGGCCGCGCAGACCGCCCGGGCTGATTCGAACGAGCTGCCGGCGATCCGCTGGCGGCTGGCGTCGAGTTTCCCCAAGAGCCTCGACACCATCTACGGCGCAGCGGAGACCCTCTCCAAACGGGTTGCCGCACTCACTGGCGGTCGTTTCCAGATCCGCGTGTTCGCCGGCGGCGAACTGGTGCCCGGCCTGCAGGTGCTCGACGCGGTCGGCAACGGCACCGCGGAATGCGGCCATTCGGCGGGCTATTACTACGTCGGCAAGAATCTCGCGCTGGCCTTCGACACCGCGGTGCCCTTCGGCCTCACCGCGCGTCAGCAGAATGCCTGGATGTACGCCGGCGGCGGCATCGACGCCTTGCGCAAACTCTATGCGAAATACAACGTGGTGCAATTTCCCGGCGGCAACACCGGCACCCAGATGGGCGGCTGGTTCAGGAAGCCAATCAAGTCGCTGGCCGATCTCAGGGGCCTGAAAATGCGCATCCCCGGTATCGGTGGCCAGATCATGGCGAAGCTCGGCGCAGTACCGCAAACCCTGCCGGGCGGCGACATCTACCCGGCACTGGAACGTGGCGCGCTCGACGCGGCCGAATGGGTGGGACCCTACGACGACGAGAAGCTCGGCTTCCACAAGATCGCCAAGCACTATTACTATCCGGGCTGGTGGGAAGGCGGACCGCAACTCTCTTTCTACGTCAACCAGGCCAGCTGGAAGACTTTGCCCGAGCAATATCGCCAGGCCTTCGAAGTCGCCACCGCCGAGGCCAACCAGCTGATGCTGGCGCAATACGACGCCAAGAATCCGCCCGCGCTGCTGCGGCTGGCAGGGCAGGGCGTCAAGCTCCATCCATTCCCCAAGGACGTGATGCTCGCCGCGCGTCGCGCCACCTTTGAGCTGTACGAGGAAGAGGCCCGGATCAACGCCGATTTCGCTGCGATCTACCGCCAGTGGAAGCAGTTCCGCGATACCGAATTCCAATGGTTCAAGGTCGCCGAGGCCGCTTATTCCAACTTCAACTATTACGTCAAATAATTCCGCGTTAAGCTATCGACCATTCGCCCCGATGCCCGCCGAAGGGCCTGCGGCTTGAAGAAAACTGAGGCAAGCATGAACCGAATCGACCAGCTCATCACCACTTTCGACCTCGGCCTGCGCACGGTATTTGCCAGCCAGCATGCCGGCCGGCCCTACCCGGCCACCGGGGCGGAAGCGCCACTGAGTGATGCGGAGCGGGCGCAGGCCGCCGCGCTGATGCGCGTCAACCATGTCGGCGAAGTCTGTGCCCAGGCCCTGTATTCGGGTCAGGCGCTCACCGCCAGGAACGAGACCGTGCGCGCCGAACTCGAGCAGGCCGCCCGGGAGGAGACCGACCATCTGGCCTGGTGCGAGGCGCGCATCAACGAACTCGGCGGACGCAAGAGCCTGCTGAATCCGCTGTGGTATGGCGGCGCTTTCGGCATGGGGGTTGCCGCCGGCCTGCTGGGTGACAAGTGGAACCTCGGCTTCCTCGCCGAAACCGAACGCCAGGTCGAGGCGCACCTCGACGGCCACCTGCAACAGCTGCCTGCTACCGACACCCGCAGCCGCGCCGTCGTCGAACAGATGAAAGCCGACGAAGCGCGTCACGCCCAGACCGCGGTCGACCACGGCGGGGCACCGCTGCCGCCGCCGGTGAAGTGGGCGATGCGCTTTGCCGCGGACGTGATGCGCCAGACCGCCAGCCGCATCTAGGCTGGGTGGATTGCTGATTCCAAGCTCTTGAATATAAAGCTATCTATTCTCACCCATCGGCCTATGATCGGGTTGTGGTGGGTTTGCACGTGGTGCGCAAACCCAGTTGGAAGTTATTGAAGCCGTTGCAAGGAGAATCACCATGGCCAAAGGCCAGTTACGCGGAAACAAGGAAGCAAAGAAACCCAAGAAGCCGAAACAGGTTGTCGTTCCGGTGGGATCGTTCATCGCCCCGCCTAAATCAGGCAAGCCGATCAAGGTCCCCAGCTGATTTTTTTACTGGAATTCGAGAAAACGCCACCTTCAGGGTGGCGTTTTCACATCCAGGGGCCCTGTATGCGCCGGGTTGACCCGTGCGGCTTTTCCGGGCGGCTGCAAATGGCGACAATAGCCAGCGTATGGTCGCCGCGACATTCCGCTTTTATGAAGAACTGAACGATTTCCTGGCGCCGGATCGGCGCAAGCGGGAATTCACCGTGCCGTGCGCGCGGGAGGCAACCACCAAGCACATGATCGAGGCACTCGGGGTGCCGCACACCGAGGTCGAGCTGATCCTGGTGAACGGCGAGTCGGTCGACTTCAGCCATCGGTTGCGGGACGGTGATCGGGTGGCGGTGTATCCCCGCTTCGAGGCGCTGGACGTGACGCCGCTGCTGCGGCTGCGCGAACATCCCCTGCGTGAAACCCGTTTTGTCGCCGACGCGCATCTGGGCGGGCTCGCGCGCATGCTGCGCATGCTCGGGTTCGACACCCTGTACGACAACCACTTTCACGACGACGACATCGTCGCCATCGCCGAACAGGAGGGCCGCATCGTGCTGACGCGCGATCGCGAGTTGCTGAAGCGGCGCACGGTGACGCATGGCTGTTATGTCCATGCGCTGAAGTCGGAGCAGCAGTTGCGCGAGATCGTCGAGCGGCTCGACCTGACGCGCAGTGCCCGGCCGTTCACCCTGTGCCTGCACTGCAACACGCCACTGCGACCGGTCGACAAGGCCAGCGTGCTGGATCGCCTGCCGCCCCGGGTGCAGACACACTACGAGCGCTTCAGCGTCTGCGACGGATGCGGGCGCGTTTACTGGGAAGGGTCGCACTGGCACAACATGCGCCGACAGATGGATGGATTGCTGAGCGGCGCCTAGTGCGCCGTGATCTCCTGTACCAGCACCCACGGCGCCACCACCACCGCCCAGAATATCGGCTGGCGTGCATGCCAGTCCTCGGCGTCGGGCAGGTCGGCACGGGCGATGCGGCCGTCGGCCAGCCAGACTTGCACGACGGTCGTGTTGTTCTCGGCGACATTCAGCGCCACCTCAACCAGGTCCATTCCGTCAGTAACCTTGATCACGTTGCCGCGGGCGAAATGGCGTTCGAGTTCCGGCCATGGCAGCCGGGCGGTTTCGAGGTTGAGCTTGGCGCGGAGGATGTCGCTGGGAGTGGTCATGGGGGCAGTGAGGATCAAGAAATACTTAACCGCGAAGGACGCGAAGGGGCGCGAAGCAAAACCAAGACGATCTTCTACAAATCATCGGACCGGACATGAATTGAATCTTCCTTGGTGCTCCTTCGCGTCCTTAGCGGTTAAAAGGTTTCGACTACCCGCATCAGCGTGACTTGCCGCCGCCGCGCCGCTGGCTCAAGGGGTGCTTGGGCACCTGGGGCGGGCGGCCTCGGCTGGCGGGGGCGGGCT
>JBGSTQ010000104.1:0-5271 GCA_041736375.1 Thiobacillaceae bacterium | reverse complement strand
GAGCGGGCGCTGCGGCCGCGCTGGCCGGCTGCGCCACCCAGGGCGCCGGGTCCGCCTCCAAGGCACACGTCGTCGTGGTCGGTGCCGGCTTCGGTGGCGCCACCTGTGCCAAATACATCCGCATGTGGGGCCCGAACATCGAGGTAACCCTGATCGAGCCGAACGACAAGTTCGTGTCCTGCCCGCTTTCCAACTGGGTGCTGGCCGGGATGAAATCCATGGATGACATCACCCACGGCTACGACAACCTGCCCAAGCACGGCATCAAGATGGTCAAGGACTATGTGACCGGGGTCGATCCCGCCAAGAAGACGGTCACCACCAAGGGCGGTGCCACCATCAGCTACGACCGCCTGGTGCTCGCCCCCGGCGTCGAGGTGCTGACCGGCAGCGTCAAGGGCTTCCAGGAAGCCGAGGCCGCCGGCAAGGTGGTCCATGCCTGGAAAGCCGGCCCACAGACCGCGCACCTCCACAAGCAGCTCCTGGACATGCCCGACGGCGGCGTCTTCGTCATGTCCGTCCCCACCGCGCCCTACCGCTGCCCGCCCGGACCTTACGAGCGTGCCTGCCTGGTGGCCAACTACTTCAAGAAGGCCAAGCCCAAGTCGAAGATCATCCTGCTCGACGGCAACCCGGACGTCGCCTCCAAGAAGGGCCTGTTCATGGATGCCTGGAACACCCTTTATCCGGGCATGATCGAGTACCGTCCCAACAACGCGCCCGCCGCGGTCGACCACAACAGGATGGTCGTCTCCACCGAGTTCGACGACGTCAAGGCCGACGTCATGAACGTGGTGCCCAAGCAGCGTGCCGGCGAAGTCTGCGGCATGGCCGGCGCACGCAACGACAGCACGGGAACCTGGTGCACGGTGAACCTCGCCACCTTCGAGTCCACCACCGTGCCGAACGTGCACATCCTCGGCGACTCGGTGCTGTCCAACCTGCCGAAGTCCGGCCACATGGCGACCAACCACGCCAAGGTTTGCGCCGCCGCCATCGTCGAACTGGTGGCAGGTCGTCAGCCCGACCCGATCCCGGTCGTCGCCAACACCTGCTACTCGGCCACCTCCGACACCACGGCAGGCTACGTCGCCAACGTCTTCCGCTTCGAGGCTGGCAAGGGGTACGTCACCCAGCCCGACGGCGGCGCCACCGGCAAGGGCGATGAAATCAACCTGACCTATGCGCAATCCTGGGCGCAGAACATCTGGGCGGAAATTCTCAGCTGATCTTCAGGCCATTGCAGTGATGAAAAACGGGGCGCACGCCCCGTTTTTCTTTGCCTGTCAACCGCGTTGCAATCAGCCGGCGCGCTCGTACACGACGAAATCGAATTCCAGACGGTCGCCCTTTTCTCCGCGATTCGCCACCCGGCTGACCTCCCGGAAATCAGACCGCTCGACCTCGGGAAACCACGCGTCCCCCTCGGCCTCGATCCGCACCTCGGTGAGATACAGCCGGTCGGCCAGCGGCAGCACCTGACGGTAGAGTTCGGCCCCGCCGATGAAGAAGACCTCGGGCACGTCCCCGCACAGGGCGACGGCATCGGCAATCGATGCGGCGGTCAGGCAGCCGGTCGGCGCGTAATCCGGATTGCGGGTGATGACGATGTTGGTCCGCCCCGGCAACGGGCGTCCCAGCGACTCGAAGGTCTTGCGTCCCATGATGATGGGATGCCCCAGCGTCAGCGCCTTGAAGTGCGCGAGATCCTCCGGCAGCTTCCAGGGCAGGCGGTTCTCGATGCCGATGACGCGGTTGCGGGCCAGGGCGGCAATGACACTGATACGTGGATTCATCCGGGCTCGCTCGATCGGAGGACAGATTTGCAGTCTTCGCTCTTTCGAACAAGGGTCGAAGAGACGTTCCTGGGCAATTTTATTCGAAACCGATCAATAGGTCTGGCGGCGGCTGCGGTCGGCCCACACCGCCGCCTCGACCCTTGAGCGCAGGTTGAGTTTCTTCAGCAGGTGCTTGACGTGAACCTTGACTGTCCCCTCGGTGATGCCCAGCGCCTTGGCGATGAGCTTGTTGCTCTTGCCTTCGGCGATCTGCTCCAAAATGCGGCTTTCCTGTTCGGTCAGCCCGGCCTCGTCCGGGTTACGCGGGCGAACCTTTTCGCGCAGCGAGACCGCCAGCAGCTGGGTCAGACGATCGGTGATGGCAATCTTGCCGTGTGCGGCATCGACCAGCCTCGCCATCAGGTCCTCCGGCTCCATGTCCTTGAGCAGGTAACCGTCGGCACCCGCCTGCAGCGCCGCGACCAGATCCTCGGCCTGGTCCGACACGGTGAGCATGATGACGCGCGAATCGAGTCCGGCGTCCTTGATCGCCTTCAGCACCTCGACGCCGTTCATGTCCTTCATGTTGAGGTCGAGCAGGATCATGTCCGGCTGCAGCACGTGGGCGAGGCGGAGTCCCTCGCCGCCGCTGGCCGCCTCGCCGACGAACCTGAACTCGGGGGTGGCCTGGACCAGCTGGATCACCCCCTTGCGGAACAGCGGATGGTCGTCGACGATCAGGATGCTCTGGGTATCCTCTGGGCTCATGTCAAAAGTCCTGGCTGAATGGGAATTACGGCATTGCGCTTCTGTGTCGGTATGAAGTGCAGGGTGACGCGGGTTCCGGCGGTGGCGGGCTGCTCGACGGTGAGTGCGCCGCCGAGGTGCTTGGCCCGCTCCTCCATGATGGTCATGCCGTAGTGATGCACGCCCGCCATTTTACGGATGCCGATGCCGTCGTCCTCGATGACTGCGGTCACCGAGCCATCGCTGCCGCAGTTTACCGTCACCTCGGCACGCTGGGCGTGGGCATGGTGCAGCACATTGGACAGGGCCTCGCGCACGATCTGCAGGGTATGGATTTCCTCGTTGGCGCTGAGCGTGCAGCCGGCCAGATGCACCTCCAGCGCAATGGGAATGTCGCCGCGCGCGGAGAACTCGCCGACCGTATCCTCCAAAGCCGACGCAAGACCCTCTCCCTCGATGCGCAGGCGGAAGGTGGTCAGCAGTTCGCGCAGCTGGCGGTAGGCGCTGTTCAGACCTTCGCGCAGTTCCTCCAGCACTTCACTGGCATTGGCACCTCCACTCGTCGACGCGGCCTGTCCTGAGCCTGTCGAAGGAACCAGCGGCTTCAGACGGCTCACCTGGATTTTCATGTAGGCCAGCGATTGCGCCAGCGAGTCGTGCAGTTCGCGCGCCAGTGCCGCGCGCTCCTCCAGCAGCGACAATCGCCGGCTCTGCTCGATGCGGCGCGCGGTGCCGATGGCGATGCCGATATGCCGCGACAGCGCTTCCAGCAACTGACTCTGCCAGCTTTCCAGATCGCGGTCCGGCGGCATTTCAAGCTGCAGCACGCCGTAATGGTGCTCGCTGTCGGAGAGCGGCAGAGTCAGCAAACGGGCACCGTTTTTCAATGCGTGCACCGACAGGGTCCGGTTGGCCATGCACTCCTCGCAGCGGGCAAGACCGCAGATGTCCATGTCGCCGCGTGCGGGGTCAAGGGTGGAGGCGATGATGTGCGCGCGATCGCCGGCGGTTTCCACCAGGCAGGCCAGGCCGTGCCCCACGCCGAGGACATTTTCCAGATCCTTGAGCAGGATGGCGTAGGTGTCGTGTGCCACCGGTCCGCTGTAAAGCCGCGCGATCGAGTGATAGAGCAGTTCCAGCGAGCGGTTGGCGATGGTGAGCTCGGCGGTCTTTTCCTCGACCCGAGCTTCCAGGTTCTGGTACAGCTTGGAGAGGTCTTCCGCCATGTGGTTGAACGCCTGGCCCAGCCGACCGATTTCGTCTTCTCCGGCAAGGTCGGTGCGCACCGCCAGATTGCCCTGGCCGATCCGGTCGGCCAGTTCCAGCAAGTCGCGCAGGGGATTGACCAGAATGTTCTTGACCAGGTAGATGGACAGGATCACCACCAGCAGGGTGGCGATGACCGAGGCACCGAGGATGACTCGCATGACCAGGATCTTCGCTTCGGCGGCCTCTTCGATCTGCTTGACCAGATCGTTGATGTGATCGACGAATGCGGGGATTTTGTCCAGCACGGCCGCTTCTCCGACTGTCGCAGCGGACGCGGCCGGCAGATTGACGAGGCCAGGTTTGATCTGATTGTGCCAGCTGCTTTCAACCTGCCGGTAAATCTGACTGAGCGGGGCGGTTTCATCGTCCGGCAGGACCGCCAGGATGGGCCCCGCTTTCAGGTCGCCTTCAAACCGGCTGATGGCCTGCTCCAGGCTCTGCAGGTATTCGGGATTTCTGTTCTGCTGGAAACGCTGGTAAATCGAAGCCATCCGCCAGCTTTGCATCCGCAGGCTCCCCGCCAGGTTGATCGCCTGGCCGCTGCCCTGGGTGGTTTCCGCCACCATCCATGAGGTCGACATGCTGGCCACCGCGAGCACGGTGATGGCAACGAACATGCCGCCCAGCCGCAGCAGCAGCGAGTTCTGCAACTTATTCCCCAGCAAACGACGCACGTATTTCCTCCATGGCATCAGCAGTCATTGCCTCGCGTCAAACCTCATACTCCCGATCATTAAGCCGGCGAATAAGAGGGTATACCTCTTCTGCGCCACAGGCTTCCTGCAAGACCACACCGAAATACAAACCCTATAAATAACAATGCTTTAACAAATACCCCCTGTACCTCCTAGGTGGTATTCAACCCTCATTTCGTACCCGTACCCCTACTGGTAAACGATTCTTTAGGGGTGTAAAAAACACACCAAGGTCTTTTTATCTCCCAGGACAGGCGGGGTGAATCATGGCAACTCAAGAATACAAGGCATGGTCGGTCGTCATCATGAGCACACTGGCATTCACAGTGTGTTTCATGATCTGGATGATGTTCGCCGTTATCGGCGTTCCCATCAAGGCACAGCTCGGTCTGAACGAGACCCAGTTCGGCATCCTGGTCGCCACCCCGGTGCTGACAGGCTCCCTGATCCGTGTCCCGCTCGGGATGTGGACGGACAAGTTCGGCGGGCGCATCGTGTTCTTCATCCTGATGCTCACCACGGTCATCCCGATCTGGATGATCACCTACGCCACCGAATTCTGGCATTTCCTGGCGATCGGCCTGTTCGTCGGCATGGCGGGCGGCTCCTTCACCGTCGGCATCGCCTACTGCGCACGGTGGTTTCCCAAGCAGCGGCAGGGTCTGGCGATGGGCATTTTCGGCGCGGGCAACACCGGCGCCGCCGTCACCAAGCTGCTCGCCCCGATCATCGTCGTCGGCTACGGCTGGACCATGGTCCCCAGGGTGTATGCGGTGCTGATG